>NZ_JBZYWH010000017.1:0-111739 GCF_058932745.1 Hymenobacter sp. FMD4 | reverse complement strand
AGCCCGTTCGCGTTTCGAACCGGGCTGCAAAAGTACTCAACTTCTTTGCCTCCCTCCAAGTTCCAACCGCTGTTTTTTTTTCAGAGAAGCGCTGGCGAAGTCTCGAAACCTGCCTCCTACTGAAGCGGGGTACAAAGGTAATGTCTTCAGTTTTAAAAAGTCAAGAGCCCGACTGAAAAAACTCAAACTTCCTGATTTGGACGTCACAGCTGGCCGTTCGCCGAACTGGGATTACAAAGGTAAGGCCCGCTTGTGTAATGTCAAGCGGGCCTTTCACATTTTTTTAACGGTAATCCTAATTCAAGTGAATGGTGCTCGTGCGGTCTGGCCCTACGCTTACTATAGAGACTGGCACCTGCAACTGCTGCTCAAGGTATTTCACGTAGGCCGTCAGTTCCTTTGGCAATTCTATGGATTCGGAGATATCGTCGAGGCTGGTTTGCCACCCGGGCATCGATATGTACTCCGGAAAGAGCTCCTGCAGCTCGGCTAGGTCAGGTAGTTGCTCGGTGCGGGTGCCGTCGGAACCTTTGTAGTGGGTACAAACGCGGATCTCATCAAAATCAGAAAGCACATCGGCTTTCATCAAATGAATTTCAGTGACGCCATTCAGCATGATAGCGTATCGGAGAGCGGGCAAATCAATCCAGCCACAACGTCGGGGGCGCCCAGTAGTGGATCCGAACTCGCGGCCTGCTTGGCGAATCTTCTCCCCTACTTCATCGTGAAGCTCAGTAGGGAATGGGCCACCACCCACGCGGGTGCAATAGGCTTTGCTGATTCCGTATACCTTATTTATGTGCTTAGGGGCAATGCCGAGGCCGGTGCACGCGCCAGCTACGACGGTGCTGGAGGAGGTAACGTAAGGGTAGGTCCCAAAGTCGATATCGAGTAGCGAGCCTTGGGCGCCTTCAGCTAGGATGCGCTTGCCTTGGGCCAGCAGATCGTTGAGGAGGTACTCGGTGTCGGCCAGTTTGAGTTGACGAAGCTCTTCAACCGCTTCAAAAAAGATTGGCTCGGCATCTTCGATTTCCAGTTCGCGTTGGTGAAAGTTTGCAAGCTGTCGGTGACGAGTTACAGTTTCTTCGTACCGCTGTTTGAAATCAGAACGAAGGATGTCCCCTACCCGCAGGCCGGTGCGGCCAATTTTGTCTTGGTAGGTCGGTCCAATGCCTTTGAGCGTAGAGCCAATTTTGCCGCCGCCGCGGGCTTCCTCCCAGATACGGTCCAGCGCGCGGTGCGAAGGAAGAATCAGTTGGGCTTTTTTAGAAATGTAGAGGTTGGCCGTTCCATCAACGCCGCGCGCGCTGAGCTTGCGCAACTCTTCGCGGAACACGACGGGGTCGAGAACAACGCCGTTGCCGACTACATTAATAATATGCGGGTGAAAGATACCCGAGGGCACCTGGTGCAGGACGTGCTTGGTACCGTTGAAAGTAAGCGTATGACCAGCGTTGGGGCCGCCTTGAAAACGAGCTACTACATCGTACGTGGGTGCAAGCACGTCCACGATTTTACCTTTTCCTTCGTCGCCCCATTGGAGACCGACGAGTACGTCTACTGGCATTAGTTGGCGTTTTTGAGCAAGCTGGAAGCAGCTGCCTCGTCGTCGGCGATGGTGAAAATAGAAGTAAGCTTGGTAAGTGCCAGCATCTTCCGCGGATGCTCAGCGGGGTTGATCAGCACTAATTCACCACCGCGGCTACGAAACTTAGTCAGTAGCGATACTAATACGCCGATGCCGGAGCTATTGACGTAGCGGACGTTGGAAAGATCAACAGAGCAGAGCTTTACGGCTTCGTCGCCGAGGTGTTGATCAACGGTTTGTAGGAGCTGTTGGGAATCGGGGCTGCCAATCAGGTCGCCGGTGAGGCGTACTGACAGGATGCCGTCTTGTAAGTTGGCGTCAGTTTTCATTCGGTGGTAGTACGAGCGGCTTTGGCGCGGCAGTCGCCGCAAATGCCGTAAAGATTCAAGGAGTGGTGCAAGATATGGAAGTTCAATAACTCCCCGACCATGGTTTGGATGCCGTGGATGCGGGGGTCGCAGAACTCCACCACCTTGTGGCACTCCGTGCAGATGACATGGTCGTGCTGCCGATAGCCGTACGATTTCTCGTACTGAGCGAGGTTGCGTCCAAACTGGTGCTTGCTGACGAGGTGATGCTCGACGAGCAAATCGAGCGTATTGTAAACCGTAGCACGGCTTACCTGAATGCCGCGCTCTTTCATGCCAGCATAGAGCTCTTCTACATCAAAATGACCCGTGCGCGAGTAAATCTCCTCTAGAATGGCGTACCGCTCCGAGGTCTTGCGCAATCCTTTGCTTTCGAGGTAGGCAGTGAAAATCTTTTTTACCTCCTCGTATTTTTCAACATCAAGCATTTGCTGCTCCTATATATACTTAGGTGTACCAACTTGTACTGTCACGTACTGAAGGAACGATAACGGCCTTTAGGAACCGAACCGTTCGACGGACAGCACACCGCGTACGCGGCTGAGGCGTTGGATTAGCTTCTCAAGGTGGGCGGTGTCATTGACGAACACCATGATCTGCCCTTCAAACATGCCATCATCAGAATCGATGGTGATGGAGCGCATGTTTACCTTGAGGCTATTGGAAATGATCTTGGTAACGTCGTTGACGAGGCCGACACGGTCGGAACCTTTGATGCGGATACCGGCCAGGAAGGCTAGTTCGAGTTGCTCGGTCCACTTGGCGCGCACGATACGGTTGCCGAAGCTCGACATCAAATTAGTAGCCTTGGGACAGGACGTGCGGTGAATCACGATGCCTTCGTCAGTTTCAAACCCAAACACGTCGTCGCCGGGAATGGGATTGCAGCAAGTGGCGATGGTGTGCCGAATGGTGTCGGTCTTTTCTCCTATCACTAGCATATCGGGGCGTACACCGCGCAATTTTTGCACTTCCTGATCGAAGGCCTTTGGCTCGAGCATGGAAGGACTGCGTGGCGCCGACGTAGCTGGATCAAACAGGCTTTCCTTGATTTCTCGCCCGTCTATCTGGCCGATGGCCAAGCGGTAATAGAACTCCTGAAGGTTGTACACATTATAGTGAGCCAACAAGCGGTTTTGGTTGTCCTGATTTAGCTCCAGGCCCAACAACTCAAAACGCTTTTCAAGCAAGAACTTGCCGTCTTCAGCCTTCGCACGCTTATCGTCGCGGATGTAGTCCTTGATGCGGGTGCGGGCTTTGGAGGTGGTTACATAACTCAGCCACTCCTCCGTGGGCCGTTGCTTTTGCGAGGTCAAGATTTCGACCTGGTCGCCGTTGCGCAGGCGGTAGCTCAGCGGCTCCAGCTTCTGATTGACTTTAGCACCGAGGCACTGCAGACCGATGTGCGTATGAATTTCGAAGGCAAAGTCCAGTGCCGTAGCTCCATCCGGTAAGATGATGAGCTTGCCTTTCGGAGTAAAGACGTAAACTTCTTTGACAAACAGGTTCTGGCGAAACTCGTCCATAAACTCCAAGGCACTGGAGTTATTAGTTTCGAGCATCTCACGCACCTTCGCAATCCACGCTTCCAAGCTGGATTCGGGCTGTACGGCGCCGGTGTCCTTGTACTTCCAGTGCGCCGCGTAGCCTTTCTCGGCAATGTCATCCATCCGTTTGGAGCGGATCTGAACTTCCACCCATTGGCCGGTCTGGGACATGACGGTGGTGTGCAGCGACTCGTAGCCGTTTGCTTTGGGCGTGCTCACCCAGTCGCGCAGGCGGTCAGGATTGGGCTGATAAAAATCGGTGACGATGGAATAGACGCGCCAGCAAGCGGCTTTCTCCTGCTCGGGCGGCACGTTTAGAATGACACGGATGGCAAACAGATCATACACTTCCTCGAAAGGAATATTCTGCTTGCGCATCTTCCGCAGGATGGAGTAGATGCTCTTGGGCCGGCCTTTGATTTCAAAATCGAAGCCTTGCAGCTTCAACTCATCTTCCAGCGGCGCCACAAACTCCTTGATAAAGCGGTTGCGGGCGCCGCGGCTTTGGCGCACCTTCTGCGTCAACTCCCGGAAGGTTTCCGTGTCGGTGTACTTCAGGTGCAGATCCTCCAGTTCGCTCTTGATGGCGTACAGGCCAAGGCGGTGGGCCAGCGGCGCGTAGAGGTAGATGGTTTCCGAAGCTATTTTGAGCTGCTTATGGCGCGGCATCGAATCGAGCGTCCGCATGTTGTGCAGGCGGTCGGCGATTTTGATAAGGATAACGCGCACGTCTTCCGACAGCGTCAGCAGCATCTTGCGGAAGTTCTCGGCCTGCTCGGAGGTGCCGTAATCGAACACGCCCGAAATCTTGGTCAGGCCGTCGACGATGCGGGCGACTTTGGAGCCGAACTCCCGCTCCACGTCGGAAATTTCCCAAGTAGTGTCCTCCACCACATCGTGCAGCAGGGCCGCCACAATGCTGGTGGTCCCGAGGCCGATTTCCTCCACCACGATCTGCGCTACGGCCAGCGGGTGCAGAATGTACGGCTCCCCGGACTTGCGGCGCATGTCCTTATGGGCCTCCAGCGAAGTATTGAAGGCCTTTTTGATGAGCTTGGCGTCGCCTTCTTTTAGGTAAGGCTTGGCGGTGCGAAGCAGGCGGCGGTAGTGGCGCAGGATTTCCTGCCGCTCTACCTCAGGATCTATAAGAGTTGCCATTGGCGAAAAGCACTGCGGGCCGCTTGCGGAAGGCGGCAGACGAAGGTACGAAAACCTTACCCGGTAGGCTCCTGCTTGCGGAGCTGGACTGTTCGAATGAATAGTTCTGCTCAGCGAAGGGGCAGTTGGGTGTGGTGGTATTTACCAATATAACAGCGCAAAGAGAGCAGTCGTTACCCAACGTTTCAATAAGAGCGTGTAGCCAATCTAAATTCAACCGAGCCCAATGTAACAGCTCAAGAAGAAGTTGCTACCTCTGCCTAGCACACCTCAGCCGTCAACTTGACACAATGATTTGATTTTTGCAACACTCTTGCTTAGCTTTGCGGCCCCGCGGCAACCGGCCGTGTATGCGGATGTGGCGAAATTGGTAGACGTGCCAGACTTAGGATCTGGTGCCGCAAGGCGTGTGGGTTCGAGTCCCTCCATCCGCACCACTCCCCTGCTGCTTCGGCGGCAGCACAACGATGCAAGCCCTCAACACCCCGGCCCCGGTGCGTTGGGGGCTTGTTTTTATTCCCTGATCGGGTTTTTGCCTTTTACTCTCTAATCTCCGACTCGTTTTGGACATCACCCTCGACAAAAAAGACGAACAGCAGGCCGCTCTGCTGACCGTACGCCTCACTGAAGCTGACTACACAGAAGCTGTAGAAAAGCAAATCAAAGAAACCAGCAAGCGTGCGCAGATTAAGGGCTTCCGTCCGGGGAAAGTACCCGCGGGGCTGGTGCGTAAGATGTATGGTAAGGGCATCTTGGTTGACGAAATCAACCGCCTGCTGAGTTCGTCGGTGGATGGCTACATCAAGGAAAACAACCTGCGCCTGCTGGGCGACCCGCTGCCGGTTCCCACTAACGTAGATTTTGATACGGAAAAGGAGTTTGAGTTTCAGTTTGAGCTAGGCCTGATTCCGGATTTTTCGCTGCCCGTAGGTGATTCGTTTGAAGTGGAGCGCCCGAAAGTGGAGCTCGACCAAAACACGCTGGACGAGACGTACGAGCAGATTGGCCGTCAATTCGGTGAAAATACCAACCCCGAGGCTTCGGAAGCGGGTGACTACATCTCGGGGCAGCTGAAGCAGGAAACCACTGAGTTTTCGCAGAAAGTGCTGCTGCCGACCAACAAGGTGAAGAACGGCGCCGACAAGTTTATCGGTGTGAAAGAAGGCGACGTGGTGACGTTCGACCTGAAAGATGCCTTTGCGGGTGACGTTTCGGCTATTGCCAACTTCTCGGGCATGTCGAAAGAGTTAGCCGCTGGCGTAGAGGGCGAATACACCTTCGAAGTGGAGAAAATCCACCGCTCGAAGCACGCCGAGTACGATCAGGACTTGTTCGACAAGGTGTTTGGCAAAGACACCGTAGCCTCGAAGGAAGATTTCGACGCTAAAGTGCGCGAAACTATCCAGGAGAACTACGACCGGGAATCGGACAACCTGTTGAACCGTCGTCTGATCGATAAGATCGTAACCGAGACGCAAATCGCCCTGCCCCAGGAGTTCTTCAAAAAGTGGCTCGTAGCTGCCAACAAAGGCAAACTAACGGCTGAGCAAGTAGAGGAGCACTACTCCGACTATGAGAAGGAGCTAAAGTGGTCTTTGATCCGCAACAAAGTGGTGGAAGAGCAAGGCCTGAAGGTGTCGAACGAGGAAATCCTGGAGCGCACCATGGACAAGATCATGGCCCAGTTCAACATGCCAGAAGTATCGGAAGAGCTGCGCGAATCGGTGCGCGGTTTTGCCGACAACTACCTGCGCCAGGAGAACGGCAAGAACTACGTACAGGAGTACGAAGCCATTCTGGCAGAGAAGGTGCTCGATAACCTGCGTGGTCAGATTGTTGTTAAAGACCAGCCGATGACGGCCGAGGACTTCCGGAACCAGCCCCAAGCGTAAATCTGCGCTGCGGGTTGATTCCCACTAAAAAAAAGCCCTTACTTCGTCGGAGTAAGGGCTTTTTTCGTACCCTTTGCTTCCCGGCTTTGTGCCGGTGTCATGCCGTACCAACCATCCTCCTACCTTTTTCAGTCAATGCTGAACAAACAGGAATTCCGCAAATTCGCCGTTAAGGGCCAAGGCCTGAGCGGCTTGGGTGTCGATCAGTATCTACACCACATCGAAGGCCAGTCCAGCCATTTCGTCACGAACATGACGCGCTCGGTTATTGAGGAGCGCCCCACGCGCTTCGCCGAGATTGACGTGTTTTCGCGCCTGATCATGGACCGCATCGTGTTCCTGGGCACGCCCGTCGACGATTACATTGCCAATATCATTACCGCACAGCTGCTCTTCCTAGAGTCGGCTGATGCGAAAAAAGACATCCTGCTGTACATCAACTCGCCGGGCGGCTCGGTGTACGCCGGCCTGGGCATCTACGACACCATGCAGTACGTGGGTCCGGACGTAGCCACCATCTGCACGGGCCTCGCGGCCTCTATGGGTGCAGTACTGCTGGCTGGCGGTGCTACGGACAAGCGTTCGGCCCTGCCCCACGCCCGCGTCATGATTCACCAGCCCTCGGGCGGCGTGCAAGGTCAGTCGTCGGACATTGAAATTACGGCCCGTGAGATTCTCAAGCTCAAGAAGGAGCTGTACGACATCTTGGCGAAGCACACTGGAAAAACTTACCAGGAAGTGCACGACAATTCCGACCGCGACTACTGGATGCGCGCCGACGAAGCCAAGGAATATGGCATCATCGACGAAGTACTGGAGCGTCACAAGCTTGAAAAGTAATTTTCGCTTGTCCTGCCGAGCAAGGTGTAATACTTGGCGCCACTGGGTGATTCACTTAGCCTGGCAGGACAAATCATTCGGCGGCTGATCCGGCTAGTAATTCTGGCCGTTCGGCGACAAAGTTTGCTGTGTGAGCCGCCGTCCATGCAACCGTCTCATCCTGAATGGTAACTTCAGGATGAGACGGTTGTTCTTTTTATAGAAGCGTCGTCCAACGGCACTTTTCCGTGTACGCGGGGCGTTTCCGAATTCGTACCTTTGAGTCTGTATTACCCAACTAGGGACGATACAGTTAGATTTTCGACTTTCCTTCGACAATGGCAGATATCACCTGCTCGTTCTGCGGCAAAAGCAAGCGCGAGGTTTCCATCATGATTTCCGGCATCAACGCCCACATCTGTGAGCGTTGCGTTGGGCAGGCGCAGCAAATTCTGAACGAAGAGAACAAGATTCGTTCGAATGCCAAGGCGCCGAAGTTTAACCTCGTGAAGCCACGCGACATGAAGGAATACCTCGACCAATACGTGGTAGGCCAAGATGAAGCGAAAAAAGTGCTGGCCGTAGCAGTATACAACCACTACAAGCGCCTGATGCAAAAGCCGACCACCAAGGATGACGTGACGATTGAGAAATCGAACATCATCATGGTAGGCGAAACTGGCACCGGCAAAACCTTCCTGGCTAAGATGCTGGCCTCGGTGCTGCAGGTACCCTTCTGCATTGCCGATGCTACCGTGCTGACGGAAGCCGGCTACGTAGGCGAGGACGTGGAAAGCATTCTGACGCGCCTGCTCCAAGCCGCCGACTACAACGTGGAAGCCGCTGAGCGTGGCATCGTGTACATCGACGAGGTGGATAAGATTGCCCGCAAGAGCGACAATCCCAGCATCACTCGCGACGTGAGTGGTGAAGGCGTACAGCAAGCCATGCTGAAGCTGCTGGAAGGCACCACGGTAAATGTGCCCCCGCACGGCGGCCGCAAGCACCCCGAGCAAAAGATGATTACGGTGAATACGGAAAACATCCTGTTTATCTGCGGTGGCGCCTTCGTGGGCATCGACCGTATCATCAAGAGCCGCCTGAACACCAAGCCGCTGGGCTTTGCCAAGACCATGCTGGAAGAGAAGGTGGACACCAACAACTTCCTGCGTTACATCACGGCTCAGGACCTGAAGCAGTTTGGCCTGATTCCCGAGCTGATTGGCCGTCTGCCGGTGCTTACGCACCTGAACCCGCTGGACAAGGCCACGCTGCGTATGATCCTGACGGAGCCGAAGAACTCGATCCTGAAGCAATACAACCGCTTGTTCGAGATGGAAGGTGTTACCCTCACCTTCACCGACGAGGCGCTGGACTACATCGTGGATAAAGCCGACGAGTACCGCCTCGGAGCCCGTGGCCTGCGCAGCATCTGCGAAAGCATCATGACCGATGCCATGTTCGATATGCCGTCGATGACGGACACGACAGAGCTGGTCATTGACCTGGACTACGCACACGAGAAGTTTGAGAAGTCGCCGCTGAAGCAGTTGCGGGCGGCTTAATTTCTGCTAAGAAAAAGCGAAGGGGCGCTGGAACAATTGTTCCAGCGCCCCTTCGCTTTTTCGTTCTGCGTGATATGAAGAAGCTTGCTAGTACTCGCACGAGTTGATCTTACGAGACCATGGATTGGTTTCGTCAAGTCACCCTACCTACGACTTGCCTTGCAGGTACCCCACCATCAGTTCTGCAGCCTTTTCCGCCGCATTTGTCCGGCCTAGCTTCTCGCGAATTTCCGCGTAGCCGGCTTTTACTTCGGCTATGTATTGCTTATCGTCGAGTAAGCGGTGCAGCTCGGTGACGAGGTTACGGGCGGTGAAGTCGCCTTGGATGAGCTCTTTTACTACCGGACGTTCGGCAATTAGATTCACCAAGGAGATGTAGGGTACCTTAATGACTGCTTTGCCTATTTGGTAAGAAATGGCGCTGGTCCGGTAGCAAACTACCTGCGGCACGTCGAAGAGGGCGGTTTCGAGGGTAGCGGTACCACTGGTGACCACGGCCGCTTTAGCGTGGCGTAGCAGGTCGTAGGTCTGCTCGAACACCATGCGCACGTTGATGCGCTCGAAGTGATTGTAGTAGTTGCGGTCGAGATTGGAAACGCCAGCCACCACGAACTGGTAATCCAGGAAAGGCGGCAGGATGCGCAGCATTTCGAAGAGCATTTCCTCGATTTCCTGCTTGCGCGAGCCGGGTAGCACAGCAATGATCGGACGGTTCGGATCAAAGCCGTTGCGCTGGTAGAAGTCGTCGGTACCAGCGTGCTCGTGCACGGCATCGGCCGTGGGGTTACCGATGTAGTCGACATCATAGCCGAAACGCTGGTAAAACTCCCGCTCAAAGGGCAGGATGACGAACATCTTATCTACCAAGGCCTTGATCTTGTGGACGCGGCTCTGGTTCCAAGCCCAGATTTTAGGCGAGATGTAGTAGAAGACTTTGATACCATGCGCCTTGGCAATTTTGGCCACGCGCATGTTGAAGCCCGCGTAATCAACCAAAATCAGCACATCGGGCTTGTTGGCCACCAAGTCCTGCTCGCATTCCTTCAGAAAGCGACGAAACTTGAAGATACTGGTGGCAGCTTCCACGAAGCCCATGATGGCCATTTCATCGTAATGGTGCACCATGTGGCCCCCTTCGGCCTGCATCATTTCACCACCCCAGCAACGAAACTCGGCCGTGGAATCCTGCTTATGTAGGGCCCGCATAAGGCGGGCAGCATGAAAGTCTCCGGACCGTTCGCCGGCAATGAGGTAGTATTTCATTCTCAATGAAGAATGAAAAATCAAGAATTAAAACCGGAATTAGTGGACAAACGAACGGTGCTATCCAAGAGTGCGGAGTATTATTCCTGACTTCTCAAAAGCTTGATTTCGCTCTGCGACCAATAACCCTCAATTGTTAATTCTTAATTTTTGATTGGTTTACTCGCCGTAGTATTCGACGAAGTTGCGGGGCGTTTCGTAGATCTTGACGCAGTGCAGCTGGGCCGTGCTGGTAATAGCTGGAAGCTCGCGTTGCAAAATTTCCCAGAAAGCCAGAGCCAGATTTTCGGTGCTGGCCAGCTTTCCGGCCATGAAAGGCACGTCAAGATTGAGGTTTTTGTGGTCGACGTAGCGAATGATGTGGTCCCGGATGAGCACACTGAGCGCCTTTAAATCGACAATGAATCCGGTTTCGGGGTCGGGCAGACCTTTTACGGTGACGATGAGGTCGTAATTATGGCCGTGCCAGTTGGCATTGGCGCAAGGCCCGAACACTTCCTTGTTGCGCTCCTCGCTCCACGTGGGATTGTAGAGTTTGTGGGCAGCGTTGAAGTGCTCCTGGCGGCTGAGGTAAATCATTGGGAGACGCTTAGAGACTGAGGGGCTTGGGGCCTTACGCATGTGCGGCTGTCATAATTCCAAGCTGCACACGGTGCAAAGACCCTAAGCCCCTTTTTTCCGCAGCAAATATACGAAGAACGGTACGCCGAACAGGGCAGTAATAAGTCCGACTGGCAGGCCGGCCGGTGGATGCAGCCAGCGGGCGAGCAGGTCGCAGGCTAGTAGGAAGGTGCCGCCAAGCAGGGCACAGAAGGCAATATTCAGTCGGCCAGTGACGCCTAGCAGGCTACGCGTGATGTGCGGCACGATCAGCCCGACAAAGCCCAGCGGGCCGCACAGAGCTACTACGCCGGCCGTAATGCCGCAGGCAGTAAGCAACAAAGTCCAGCGCGTGCGGCTCACGTCTAAGCCCAGCGCAGCGGCACGCTCCTCCCCCAGCAGCAACACGTTCAGGTGGCGCTGCAGCGCCCAGGCCAGCATCAGACCGATGACAACCACGATGGCTGGCCCGATTAGCAAGTTCCAGCCAGCCCGCTCCAGGCTGCCGAATGCCCACGATACGGCGGCTCGCAACTGAGAATCGGTTTGGGCCTGGAAAATGATGAGGCCGCCCAAGGCATTAAGCAAAGCCGCAACGGCCACGCCGGCCAGCAGCAGCTGCGCCGGCATCAGGCGGCCGCGCCGGGAACCGATACCTACAACTACCAGTGTAGCGCCGACGGCACCGGCCAGACTCCCGATGGGCAGGATCCAAGGTGTAAGGCCGCTAGCGGTGGGCAGTAGCACGCTTACCACCAGCGCCCCCAACGATGCCCCGGAAGCCGTACCCAGCAAGTAAGGGTCGGCCAGTGGGTTATTGACCATGGCCTGCATGAGGTAGCCGCTCAGGGCAAGGCCGCCCCCGGCCAGCAGGGCCAACAGCAAGCGCGGCAGGCGTAACTCGAAGAGCACTAAATGGGCTGCATTGTTGGGGTCGTAGTGCTGAATGGCCTGCCAGAGCATGGCGTAATCGGCGCTTTCGATGCTGCCCAAGCGGATACCGACGACCAGCAGCACAGCTGCCGTCAGCAACAAGCCCACAAACAACAACGGCGCACGACGGCTCATGAGGCAGGATGCAGCAGCTGGTACAGCTCGCGTACGGATTCGACAACGCGCGGGCTGGGCCGGGCCATCAGGTCGCCGTTGACAGGATATACCTGGCGCGTCTGGTAAGCCTGGATACGGCGCAACTCGGGATACATGCGGAAGAACGTGCTATCGAGCTTGCCAAGGCGGCCGCCGATTAGCACATCGGGGTTCAGCTTCAGGATATACTCCCGCGTCAGGGCCGGATAGGGCTGCGGAAACGAATCCTGTAGAGCATTTTGGCCGCCGGCGAGGCGAATCTTGTCGGTAAACAGCGTATTGCGGCCGTAGGCGTAAATCGGGTCGAGCCAGGTGATGGCCAGGGCGCGCGGCTTGGGGCCGGCAGTAGCGGGCAGGCTGGCCAGCTCGCGCTGCAGCGAATCGGTAAGTTGCCGGGCTTGCTGCTCGCGGCCAAGGATGCGGCCCAGGTCGCGGAGGCCGCGGAAGATGTCTTCCACCCGGCGGTAGCGCTGGTAGTAGACCGGGATGCCCAGTTCCTGCAGACGGGCGGCGTCGGCGGCGCTGGTCATGCCTTCGACGGTGAACACAATGTCGGGATGCTTGCCCACGATGCCTTCGAAATCAACCGGATAACTGCTTACTATAGGCTTGCGCAGCGCCGCAGCGGGGTAGTCGCAGGCTTGGGTACGGGCCACGATGGTAGCCGTATCGGCCACGGCAAAAAGCATTTCGGTCATGGACGCGGCCAGCGCCATGACGCGCTTGGGCTGGGACGGGATGGTGACGGAGCGACCGAGGTCATCCTGTACGGTAATGCGAGTGGGTGCTTGGGACGTCGGCGTTTTGGCAGCGTCCGGAGATTGGGAGCAGGCCGTGAGCACGGCCCCGAGCAGCAACGGATATAGTTGGCGCATGAGAAAGTAAAAGTAGCCGATAAGGGAGCTGGGGAACCGTGACCGTTGACCGTCATGTCGAGCTTGTCGAGACATCTCGCGTGTTGATGCCAGGTAGTAACCTCAACCAGTAGATTACTCTCAGCCATTAGCACGCGAGATGTCTCGACAAGCTCGACATGACTGTTCTTTTTATTCGTCTCAGCTCAGCAAACGTGTAGAAGGATACTGGTTACCGGTTCACTCCGCGCACCTGCCAACGACCATGCTGGTGAGTGAGCTGCGTGACGGACGCAAAATCGATGGTCACCTGAAAAGCATTGCGCAGCGGGTAACCCAGGCAGTGTGCCAGCAAAGCGCGGATGACGCCGCCGTGGGAGAAAATCAGCAATGGGCGGTCGGTAGCACCCAGTGAAGGCAGCTCGTCGAGAAAAGCCACGGCGCGGTCTTGCAGCTGTTGGAACGTTTCGCCTTGGGGCGGAGCATAAGTGACGTAATCAGCCATCCAAGGCGTCAGTTCGGCTTCGGGCAGCTCGTTCCACAGACGGCCTTCCCAAGTGCCGAAGTGCATTTCGCGCAGGCGCTCATCGGGAGTAGCGGAAGGAGCCACGGCGGCGGCCAGGCGCGTGCAGCGCGAGGAGGGGCTGGTGAAAGCGCGGAAACCGGCGGCAGGCGGTGCCGGCAACTTGGCTTGAAGCGCAGCCACTTCTTCTTCGAAGGAATCGGCCAGACCTACGTCGTGGTGGCCATAGCAGAGGCCGGGCGTGGCTACCTGAGTGTGGCGGATGAGGTATACGTCGAGAAGTGTAGCGGCCATCAGAACCAGATGCGGGCGGTGAAAAACAGGTAAATCACGACTTCGGCCAATTGCTGGGTGGCGCCGAGGCAGTCGCCGGTGTAGCCTCCGATCCAGCGCTGAAACCATCGCCCGAGCACAATTTGCAGAATGGCCAGCGGCAGGAGCACGAGCAGCATGCCGGGGTTTTGAGCGTACGCCGCCCAGGCCAGCAGCGGCAACAGGCCCCAAGCCGCCGCCGTGAACAAGCGGCCCCGGTCGAGAGCTTTGGCGACGGGCTTGGCTTTGGCGTCGTCGTTTTCGCGGGCGTACTGGTGCGTGAATACGAAGCTCAAAGCCGTGAGGCGGCTAAGCGGGTGTGCGACCAGTAGCAATACCGGTACCGAGGCCTGAATGGCAGAAACAAGGCCATCGGCGCGGTACAGGGCACCGAACTTTGCAGCCAGCAGCAGGCCCAGCCCAACCACGCCGTAAGTGCCCACGCGGCTATCCTTCATGATTTCGAGGATGCGGCCGGAGGTCCAGCCACCCCCAAAACCGTCGCACACGTCGGCAAAGCCATCCTCGTGAAACGCGCCGGTAATCAGTACCGAAGCCACCATACTCAGCAGCAGACCAATAGCTGGCCCCCAGAGGTAAGCCGCGCCCCAGTACACAAGGGCCGATACACCACCGACCAGCCAGCCAATCAGCGGAAAATAGATGGTGGCGCGGTTGAGCATGTCCTCCGCATGGCCAATCCAAGACGGGCAGGGCAACCGCGTGTAAAACATCTGGGCCGTCAGGTACAACTCCAGCTGCGTGCGTAGCCACTTTTTCATCGGAGGGTGGATGCTTCGGTTTCGGCAGTAGCGGTGCTCACGCCGGCGCTTTCGAAGGAAGCCATTTCATGGAGGAAGCGCACAGCCGACTGCAGCAGCGGGTAGGCCAGAGCGCAGCCCGTGCCTTCGCCCAGGCGCAGGCCCAAACGCAGTAGTGGCCGGGCCTTCAACTCGGCCAGCAGGTTCTGGTGGCCGGCTTCGGCCGATTCGGTGCAGAATACACAGTACTCCAGTATGGCTGGCGCCAACCGGGCCGCGACAAGCAGGGCGGCACTCACGATAAAGCCATCCACCAGTACCAGCATCCGATGGGACGCCGCGCGCAGCATAGCCCCACAGATCTGGGCGATTTCGAAGCCGCCGAAGGTTGCCAGTACCTGCAGTGGATCGGCGGCTGACACCTGCAGGTGAGCGGCCACGGCCTCGGTCAGGATAGCAAGTTTGCGTTGTAGGCCCGCATCGTCGAGGCCGGTGCCGCGGCCGACGCACTGGGCCAGCGGCAGGCCGGTGAGCAAGCGCAGAAGTACCGCAGCCGAGGACGTATTACCGATGCCCATTTCGCCGAAACCGACGACGTTGCAGCCCTTGGCGTGCAGCTCATCAATGATGGCGGCGCCGTGCTGCAGGGCTTGTTGGCACTGCGCGGGCGTCATGGCCGGCTCGTGCAGGAAGCTGCGCGTGCCGGCGGCTACGCGGGCATCGGTGAGGCCGGGCACGTCGGAGAGGTCTGTGGCCACGCCGGCATTGATGACGCGCAGCGCCAACTCGTGCTGGCGGCAGAACACATTGATGGCCGCGCCCCCGGCAGCAAAGTTGCGCACCATCTGGCCGGTTACCTCGGCTGGGTAAGGACTGACGCCCTCGGCGCTGATGCCGTGGTCGGCGGCAAATACTAATAGGTGCGGCTGGCGCAGCTCCGGCGCAAGAGTTTGCTGCACGAGGCAGATTTGGCGGGCCAGATCTTCGAGCTGACCTAAGGCGCCCACCGGTTTGGTTTTGGTGTCGATGCGGTGCTGCACGGCCGCGGGCAGGGCGCTGCCGGGCGCTACAAGCGGCGGTATGGGCCGAAAAGTAAAACCTTGGGCAAGGTTGGTGGTCATTGAGGAGAGCAAAAGCAGGCAAGGCCTGCGGTGTACGTCGCTGCTCCGGCACTTCGCGACGCCCTCCTCTCCTACCCGCCACAGGCTAAACGCGGGGCTCTGCCCAACCCGGCCCGCAAGGGCCAGCACCAGCGGCCCGGCCGCGGCGGTTCTTACCTGATGACGGCCTTAGGCGCGAAGGCGTCACCGTACAGCGGCGGGCAGGTCTCCTGACTTGTACCGTCTTTTCGGCCTTCTCGCTTCAGTAATCGAAGCAATGGCTTGCGTGAAAAGACTTGGCTAATGGGTACTTACAGTAGCGCGTCTGTTCGGGACTTGCACCCGATTCCCTTTTTAAGCCCAGCCCGAAAGCTAAGCACCTGCCGCAGTCGGGCTGAGAAGTTAGCCCGGAAACAGTGGGTCAAAGGTAGGAGAACTTACTTGAAACGGGTGTGAGCAAGCTGGGCGAGCAATTTTTCCAGCGACTCGTTAGGTGCTCCTGGAGGTGGAGGTTCAACTTTTGATTGGTTCCTTTTGCTGGTAGACACCTGGCGGCTCAATGCAAAAGCCTTCTGTCAAGGGTAATCGGGCCGACAGTAACGGAGGCTGCTTTCATCCGTTCATAACCGAAGCCTTCATTTCTAGCTTTTATCTCGGACACGGTCCGTATGCCGGTCGAATCTGCGGCGGCAGCCGTTGCGTAAGCGCTACATCACTCATTCCAACCATCGACTATGAAAAACCAAATCGGGCTAGACTCCGCGCAGTCCCAGGAACTTGCAACAGGGCTGAACAAACTGCTGGCCAACTACCAGATCTTCTACATCAACACCCGTGGCTTTCACTGGAATATCAAGGGCGAGAAGTTCTTCGAATTGCACGCCAAGTTTGAGGAGCTTTACACCGATGCGCTGGTCAAAATCGATGAAATAGCGGAACGTATTCTGACGCTGGGCCACCGCCCGCTGCACTCGTTCACCGACTACGTACAAACGGCCACCATCAAGGAAGCTACCAATGTTTCGGAAGGCTCAGCGGCGGTGCGCACGGTGGTGGAAAACTTTCAGGCCTTGTTGCTACTGGAGCGTGAGCTGCTGGAACTGGCCGGCGAGGCCAACGATGAAGGCACTGGCGCCCTGATGAGTGACTACATCCGCGAGCAGGAGAAAACCGTGTGGATGTACAGCGCCTCGCTGGGCTAACCCACTACGTAGCCAAACAAACGCCACAATAGCCCGCTGCCTTCCCGGTGGCGGGCTTTTTCGTGGACGGTACTTGATCCATGAAGCATAATTCTTCTCGCTCTGGGCCGGCGTCTGCTATAGCCAGCCAACAACGCTACAGAAGCGCCACTAGTGGTACTGACCCAGCCTCGTCCCTATCTCGCTCCTTTCCATCCCCCGGCCCGAGGCCCCGAGTACGCCATGCGCCGAGAAACTCCGTACTTCGCAGCTCAGAACACAACTCCTGCTTATGATTATCGTGACGGGCGCAGCGGGCTTCATCGGCAGCTGCATGATCAGCCGGCTCAATGCCGATGGCTTCAACGACGTAGTGGCCGTGGACAACTTCTCAGTGGAGAAGAAAATGGCCAACCTGAAGGGCAAGCACCTGCGCGAGTTTGTCGACCGCAACGAGTTTTTTGACTGGCTCGACAAGAATCACGAGCAGGTGGAGTTCATCTTCCACCTCGGCGCCCGCACCGATACGGCGGAGCAAGACGTGGCCATCTTCGATCTGCTGAATTTGAATTACTCCAAGCAGATGTGGCAGGCTTGTGTGCGCTACAACTTGCCGCTGGTGTACGCTTCCTCGGCTGCCACCTACGGCTCGGGCGCGCTCGGCTACTCCGACGACGAAGCCTTACTGCCGCTGCTGCGCCCGCTGAATCCCTACGGCGACTCCAAGAACGACTTCGATAACTGGGCCATTCAGCAGGAAGAAAAACCGTTTTTCTGGGCAGGACTGAAGTTTTTCAACGTGTACGGCCCCAACGAGTACCACAAAGGCCGCATGGCTTCGGTGATATTCCACACCTTCCAGCAGGTGCAGCGCACGGGGTCCATGGAACTGTTTCGCTCGCACAACCCCAAGTTTGCCGACGGCGAGCAAATGCGCGACTTTATCTACGTGCGTGACCTCACCGACGTGTGCACCTTCCTGATGCACCACCGCCGCAACTCCGGCATCTACAACCTGGGCACCGGCGAGGCCCGCACCTTCCTGGATCTGGCCCTGAATACTTTTGCCGCACTCGACAAGACGGCGGACATCAAGTTCAAGGACACGCCCGAAGACATCCGCGACACTTACCAGTACTTCACCCAAGCCGATATGAGCAAGCTGCGCAGCATTGGCTATCAGCGGCCGTTTACGCGCCTGGAGGACGGAATTTCTGAGTACGTACGTGACTTTTTGGTGCCGGGCGCGTATCTGTAGCCCGGACCGCCGTGCCCCTTGCTATCTAGCCTGAGGTGGGCATTGTCCGAAATTTTTCCTTTTTTCGGAAGCAATGCTCAAGAGGATCTTGGGCTTAGGGGCACACTATGACGCGGCACACCATTGTCATCATCGGAGGCGGAGTAGCGGGCAGTTTACTGGCCGTTCAGCTCACGCGCCTACCGGGTGGCCCCCATCCATTGGATGTGGTGGTGGTGGAGCCGCGCGAGCGGCTTGGGCCGGGCACGGCTTACACCAACGACCGCCCTGAATGGCTGCTGAACGTGCGCAGCGGCGGGCTAAGTGCCTTTCCCGACGAGCCCAATCACTTCGTGGAGTGGCTGCAGAAGCACGGCATTGCTGAGTGCCTCCACGGCTTTTGCCCGCGACAGGTGTATGGCCGCTACATCGAAAGCCTGGTGCAGGTTGCGCTGGACAACACCGCTATTAACGGCGTGCGCCTGCAATGGCTGAACGCCCGCGCCGTAGACGCTCAGCCTATGGCCGATGACTGCCGCATGCGCCTGACGCTCGACAATGGGCAACAACTAGAGGCCAATAATGTAGTGCTGGCTTTGGGCAATTTCGCTCCTTCCATGCCCGTGCAGCCCGATACCGTGTATCGGCACCATCCGAATTTCCACGCCAACCCGTGGGCACCCGGAGCTCTGCGCAACATTGGACTCAATGAATCGGTGCTGCTGGTGGGTACCGGCCTCACCTCGCTCGATGTACTGATGGCCCTGCAAGCCGATGGGCACCGCGGGCCGCTGCTGGCCGTATCGCGCCATGGACGCTGGCCGGTGGCTCACACGCTCACGGCCGTCAAGCCCTACCCCAACTACTACGCGGCGGATGTGGCTGGCCTGCGCACCGTAACAGAGGTGTTGCGCGTGGTGCGTCGCCACGTGCAGACCGCGGCGGCCGAAGGCTACGACTGGCGGGCAGTACTTGACGCCCTACGTCCGAACCTAGGCCACATTTGGGCGGCTTGGCCGCTGGTAGAGCAGCAACGCTTTATGCGCCACTTGGCTACGCTTTGGTCGACGCTGCGGCACCGCAATCCGCCGCAGAACGCCGCTGTGCTGGAGCAGCTCCTGAACCAGGGGCGCCTGCAGGTGCACAAAGGCCGCGTGCAGCACATCGAGCCGCAAGCCGATGGACAGCTGGCCGTGCAGTTGCGCCACGACCACGCGCACCGCATGCTCCTTGCCGACCACGTAGTTCTTTGCACCGGTCCGCTGATGGATTACCAGCGGCTGGCCGATCCGCTCGTAGCTAGCTTGCGCAACGCCGGCCTGCTCGTACCGGATGCCATGCGCCTGGGCATTCGCACGGATGCTACCGGCGCCCTCCTATCAGCCAACGGTGAAGCTTCGCCTGCGCTTTTCACCTTAGGGCCCAGTTTGCGTCCGTTGTGGTTTGAATCGACGGCGGTGCCAGAGCTGCGGCAGCAGGCAGCCGACCTGGCCAAGGTACTGGCACAGCGCTCAACCGGCTATCAGGCACCGCAAGCCTCGCCCCTACGGCGCGTACACTAAAGCGCACATACTACTCCTCCTCGATGAGGAGGGGAACTAGTCGCTAGCCGCGTTTTGCAACTAGGGTCAGTTACCCGATGAAGTAGCCGATGCTGGGGCATTCGATGCGGCTGGCTTCGAGGTTTTCTTGCCTAGTTCATAAGTATCGATAACCTCACCGGTGCGAGTGACGAACTGCAGCTTAAAGCTCTCAGCCGTGGCATCTACCAGCATGGCGCCATAATCGGCGTTGAAGTGCTTACGGCTAGGCTTTACGATGCGCGTGCGCATATCATACAGGCTTCGTCCGCCGAGGCCATTCACGAAGTAAGGCAAGCCGCCTACATCCAGCCGTTCGTAGTGGTGGTCGTGGCCGGCCATGACCACGGAAGCACCCCAAGCCTTGAAGGGCCAGCGCATAGCCAGCGTATTGCCGTGGTTGCCGGATGAATACGGCGCGTGGTGAAAGTACACCACTTTCCAAGTGACTTTTGATTCCTTTAGGCGCTTCTTCAGCCAGCGGGCCTGTTTGGAAACGAGGGTATTGCCATCGGGCTCGTGCGAAGAGCTATTCAAGGCGAAGAAGTGCACATCGCCGCGCACAAAGTCGTAATAGCGGCCGTTACCGGGCAGCGTGAAGTACTGCTGATAAGCCAGGCCATTAGTAGTGTACAGATCGTGGTTGCCGAGTGTCGGAAAAAAGCGGTTTTCAGTGGCGCCCGCGCCGTAACGACCCTTATAAGGATAAATATAAGCCTGATAGTACTGGCCGATATTCTGGTCGATGGTAGTAGCGTCGCCGCGGTCGTAGTTGTTGTCGCCCAGTGTCAGGATGAATGCTGGTTTCCAGCTGTGTACCAATTTAGCCACGTCACGTTCAGGGTCGCCGGCAAAGCCATAATCGCCGATAACGGCGAAGCGTTGAGCCGAGGACGACACGGCTCCAGCGTACATGGCAACGGCCACTAGACCAACTCTATATAGGAAACTGGCAATCATGTGAAATAAATCCTGTTTAACTAAGGTAGACGCACTTCCGGCCAAACAGGTTCATGCTTAGGTAGCCGCACAAAAAAAGCGGCCCGTGAGGGGCCGCTTGTTATTCGGTATTCAAATGGAGTAAATCTCGCTTAGGCTGCCAGATCTGGATACATGGGCCGAACATCGGCGATGCTGACCGGAGCGAAAGATGCGGCCTCCTCGCCTTCCTGGGAGCGACGCAGGGCGCGCATCAGTAGGTAACGATATTTTTCGGCATCAGCCAAGGCAGTTTCCACGGCGCGCAGGGCGTCGTCGAAAGTGACTACGGGTACCATTTCGGAGTCCTCACCGGTCGGATACGTCAGGTGAAAAACCGGCACATCGAGGTAATCAGCGGGTGTCTTCATGGTGGGTTATTCCTTGCTTTTCAGTGTCGATAATACAACAGCACAAGCACCCAGTACATTCCCCAAAAGCAGTTCTGAAACTAAAATTTTTAGCCTGAAAATCAAGCAATTACAACTCATTTATACGCAATACCAGTTTGCCAAATTGTTGCCCGTCGTCCATGCGCCGCATAGCCTGTTCGCCATTGGCCAGCGGGAAAACCTCGTCCATCATAGGCACTACTTTGGCGTTTTCTACCAAGCGCATCAGCCCCGCAAAATCATCCTCAGTTCCCATGGTGGAACCCATCAGATCCAGCTGTTTCCAGAAGATGCGGGCCGGCGGCAGGTTGGGCACCGCTCCGGTAGTGCCGCCGTAGAATACGATGCGCCCACCAGGCGCCGCAGCTTCGAGCAACTGCAGTACCCCGGGGCCGGCCGCGCTGTCAATAATTAAATCAAAAGCGCCTCCGGCTTGCTTTACTAGCGCGGGACCCCAGTTTTCTTGTCGGTAGCTAATACCTCCACGAGCACCTAGCGCTTGGGCGCGGGCAATCTTGTCATCGGAGCTTGAAGTCACCCACACTTCAGCCCCACTGGCTACGGCCAGCTGCAGAGCCAGCAGCGCGACGCCACCGCCGATGCCAGTAATCAGCACCCGCTCGCCGGCTTGCAAACGCCCGCGGGTAAACATGGCCCGGTACGCCGTAACGCCGCCCAAAGGCAGCACGGCCGCTTGCTCGGCCGTAAGATGCGCCGGGCGCGAATGCACATAGCGGGCCGGCACGCACACGTACTCGGCGAAGGTGCCGTCTTGGGGCAAGCCGAGAATGGAAAAGCTGCGGTCCTGTGCTTTGGGGTTGGGCCCCCAGTTGTGGCCAGGATTAATGACGACTGACTGCCCAAGCAACTTGGCATCCATGTTTTCACCCAATTGGGCCACCGTGCCAGCCCCATCTGAGCCGAGAATGATGGGGAAGCGCAGACCGGCGTACTGCCCTTTCTGAATCCAAACGTCGCGGTGATTGAGGGCAGCGGCTTCGAGCCGGATCAATACTTCCCCGGCCTGCGGCTGGGGCGTGGGTACTTCGCGCAACTGCAGCGGCTGCCCAATACCATCGAGAACGAGAGCTTTCATAAGATGACAAAAGCCGCTAAACGCGGCTTCAGAGGGGAAAACAAGTGGTAAACAGACTTACAGTAAACTCCGTTACAGAATATGCGTTTAGGAGTTCGGCTCAACCATCCAGTGGTTCGGCGCTGCAACCTACTAAAATTCCGATGCCACAACCAGCCGATCAACTGTTCTCTTTCGAAGGTACCGACGACAACCCCGGCTTCCTGCTGGTGCAGGCCACTGCGCACTGGCAGCGCAGCTTAGGCCAAGTATTACAACCCATGAACTTGTCGCCGTCGCAGTTTCTGCTGCTGGCAGCCGTGCAGCGCTTAGGTCAGGGCTCAGAACTCGTAACGCAAGCCTCAGTAGCCCAGCACACCCGCACCGACAAGATGACGACCAGCAAGATCGTGCGGGCGCTGGAAGACAAAGGCTTGCTGCAGCGCCCCGCCAATGAGCAGGACGCGCGGGCCCGCAGCCTGATTCTAACACCCGCGGGCCTGAAAGCCGTGGTGCGTGCAGCCTGGGCCTTGGAGGAGTTTGATCAGCAGTTTTTTGGGGAGAAGGCGGCGCCTTTGATTGCCATGCTCAAGTCGCTGCTGCCGCAGTTCGGAGCGGAACAAGAAGGCAAGCAATAGGAATGCAAGGTCCAGCCTTACACGTGGGGCTGCGCCTGCCAACGTTTTACTTATTGGATGCGCGCAGGCGCCACTTGCTACAGAAAGCGGGCTTTCAGATCGGGGGTGGGCAGCCAGCATTCGTTTTGCTTGCCAAACCACCGGTAGCGGTTGCGGGCTACGAAGCGGTAAGCAGCATCGCGCAGGAAGCGGGGCAAAATCATGCCAGCCGACAGCAGCCGCCAGCCGCCGCCCAGCTGCCGCAAAATGCGCAGGATGGCAGTGGAATGGGTGTATGCCTGGCCATCTTCGATGAGCACCACTGAATCGGGGTTTTCAGGGTCAGGGTTGACGCCGGCGGGCATAAGCCGCTGCCCTGCCTCGGATTGTAGCGAGGCAAAGCGGAACCGCGCCTGTGGGTCGCGTTCGATGATGAACTGCACCAGCCCGTGGCATAGGTTGCACACGCCGTCGAAAAGGATAATGGAAGAGCCGGAGGTCATGCGAAGATTAAGGTTGGCTGCCTGTGCCAGTACGAAACCGCCGCACTGCGGTTAGGTTTCTGCCTTTTCAGCAGGCTAGTTGCCAGCGGTAAACACCATTGTACTATTGCAAAAAACATGCACAAAAAATTATTCGAAATATTCGTCTACCCTCTCATTTACAGCGTATAAGCTTTCTGTATTCGCCGCATTACTTGTCTTTTTACTACCCAACCAAAATCACCTTTTTATGAACCGAACACGCATGATATGCATGTCGGGGGCTCTCTGTGCGCTGCTTGCTTTAGGGTCTTGCGGCGGCAACGACGGTAACTCCAACGCCGGCTCGGGCATGGGCGCCGACGGCACTGGTCCCGGCTCTGATATGAGTAGTACTGACATGGGCACTAACGATTCCATGTCGACTGGTACGGACCAATCTGGCGGCATGGGTACCACCGCAGGCGGAACGACGGCGGGCTCCGGTACCACAGCAGGTGGCACCACGGCTGGCGCAAGCTCCACTACCGGCGGAACCACTGGTGGTGGCAGCGGCAGCAGCATGCAAGCCACTACTTCTGGCATGAGCACCACTGGCGGCGCTACCGGTGGTGGCGCTACCACCAACGAAGCCACTACCGGAGCCGCCACGGGCGGTTCGGGTGCAGGGGGGTCAACTACCAGCGGCAGTACTACCCGTTAGCAATTAGGCACATACTTGCTCAACCGCACAACTTTTGGAAAGAGGAGGGAGAAAAAGGACGTCACCTTTGTGGCTGTCCTTTTTTTCCTTTAGCACAGTTGGCTCCTGAAAAAATACAAGCAATACTCGACCTTAAATACAAACTCTACGTAAAGGGTAAGCCGGATTCATCAACCACATTGATGAGGCGGTCGTAGCTCGTGCCGTGAGCTGTGCTTCTAATTGGTCCTTCTTTCACCACACAACCCATTCACCCCAGCTATGAAAAAGTCCTTCCTTTCCCCGCTAGCCATGTGCTCAGCCATTCTGTTCAGCGCCGCAATGGCCCTGACCGGCTGCAACCGCGAAACTACCTCCGGCGCCACCACATCCGGCACTACGTCGGGCTCGGCCACTACATCGGGCACCTACGACTCGACCACACCCGCCACGACGACTTCAGGCTCGTCTACTACCAGCGGCACCACCTCGGGCACTACTACCACGGGTACTACCTCGGGCTCCACTAGCGGCTCGATGACATCTGGTACTACGAGCGGCACGATGACCAGCGGCACCACGTCGGGGACTACCACCATGGGTACTACCAGCGGCACCACCTCGGGCTCCACTACCATGAGCACCAGCGGCACCACTTCCGGCACCATGGGTACTACTAGCGGTACGACTTCTGGCACTACCATGGGTACTACCAGCGGCACTACGTCCGGTACTATGGGAACCACTAGCGGCACCACGTCGGGCACCACTAGCGGCACTACGTCGGGCTCAACTACTCGTAGCACCTCCGGCACTACGGCAGGCGCTACTACTCGTGGCACTACCAGCGGCACTACGTCGGGCTCTACTACCCGCGGCACTACGTCGGGTACCACCTCTGGCTCAACGACCAGCGGCACCACTAGCGGAACAACCACACGCTAACGGCCACTGCTTTGCAATCCTCGGTCCAACTGCTTGACCGGGCGCCAGGGCAACTTCCCGACCAGGAGGTTGCCCTTTCTGCGCCTCCGCCCCCCACGCCCCAAGGGCGCGGCCAGCGGCTGTTGGCCGTGCTCCGCCGACCTTTCGAAGTCGATATTCGGGCCCTCGCGCTGATGCGCATGGCTGTGGGGGCCGTCCTGCTACTCGATCTGGGTATCAGGGCCACCGACCTTGAGGCGCACTATACCAATCTGGGAGTGCTGCCGCTGTATGTGTTGTTTCAGCGAGCCTGGAACCCGTACGAGTTTTCCATTCATACTATGAGCGGCCTGTGGCATATGCAGGCCTTGCTGTTCTTGACGGCCGCCGCCTTCGCGGCGGGCCTGCTGCTGGGCTGGCGCACCCGCCTGATGACGGTGCTTTCGTGGGTGATGCTGGTGTCGCTCCAAAACCGCAACCCCATGATAGCGCAGGGCGGCGACGATTTGCTGCGCATGCTGCTGTTCTGGGGTATTTTCCTGCCTTGGGGCCGCGTGTGGTCCAAGGATGCTGAGGGCCAGCCTGAGCCGGAGAATTACTCCCATTTCTCGGCGGCCACAATGGCCTTTGTAGTCCAGATTGCGCTTGTGTACATCTGCACGGCATTCCTGAAAAATGCCCCGGAATGGCGCACCGAAGGCACGGCAATCTATTACGCGCTCAGCTTGGATCAGGTACTGATGCCGGGTGGGCGACTGCTCTATCCGCATTACGAGCTGATGCGCTGGCTCACGTTCTTCACGTATTATACTGAGCTGCTGCTGCCCATTCTGCTGTTCATCCCGGTAGCTACGCCGCTGTTTCGCGTGATATTCGTGGTCGTGCTATTCGGCTTCCACTTGGGCATCAGTCTTACGCTGTTTGTCGGCCTTTTCTTCCTGATCAGCTTTGCGGCCCTGCTCGGGCTGATACCTACCCCGGCTATGAACTGGCTGGTGTGTAAGCTGGGCCCCTCTACACAGCGGTATTCGAGCTACCTCGCTGGCTGGCGCCAACGCCTACCAGCCTGGACGCCGCCCCTGCAGTTACAACTGCAAGCTACGTGGCGCACTCCAACCAAGCCGCGCAAATTCCGTCTGCGGCCCGCCTTGCGCGAAACGGTGCTGTACGTGCTGATCGGCTACACCATCTGGTGGAATCTTGATGGCATTGTGGCGCCGCGCTACGCCATGAGCGAGCCGCTGCGTTGGTTCGGCTATCTATTCCGCACCGATCAGCACTGGGGCATGTTTGCGCCCTCGGTGTTCAAAGATGACGGTTGGTTTATCCTGGAGGGCCACGCCGAAGACGGCAAAGTATACGACCTCTACCGCAGCGGGCGTCCGGTAACGTACGATAAGCCGTACTCCGTAATGGCGCTGCACAAAAACGACCGGTGGCGCAAGTATTCGGAGAACTACCTCTTCGTTAACAATGAATGGATGCGGGCGTATTACTGCAATTACCAACTGCGCATCTGGCACCAAAACCCGAACCGTCCCGACCTGAAACGGCTCGATGTGGTGTATATGAAGGAAGTATCGCTGCCAAACTACCAAGTAGATGGGCCCAAGCGTGAAGTCCTGTGCAGCTGCGAACCGTAACCGACTGTTATTTCTACTCCCAACCCCCTACCTCATGACCAAGCATCTGGAAGCACTCAAGTCGCGGCCCAACCGCGCCACCACGCCCGAGCTGCAATACGTAGCGCCAGGGGTATGGGCACTGCGCAACGTATTCGTCAACCTGTTCTTCGTGCGCCAGGAGCCCAACCACGGCCCCTGGGTGCTGGTAGACGCAGGCTTGCCCGGGGCGGCAGGCAAGATCCGCCACACGGCCGAAACGCTATTTGGCACTGATTCGCGGCCCGAAGCCATCATCATGACGCACGGCCACTTCGACCACGCCGGCGCACTCAAAACCCTCGCCGAGCACTGGGATGTGCCCGTTTACGCGCACCGGCTGGAACTCCCTTACCTCACCGGCCGCTCTTCTTACCCCCCACCCGACCCCACCGTGGGCGGCGGTGCCATGGCTCTGATGTCGGTGCTGTACCCCAAAACGCCTTACCACCTCCAGAACCGCGCCCAAGAGCTGCCCGCCGATGGCTCGGTGCCTTACCTACCCGGGTGGCGCTGGCTGCACACGCCGGGCCACACGCCGGGACACGTATCGTTTTTCCGCGAGTCGGACCGCGTACTGATCGTGGGCGACGCGTTCGTTACCACCAAGCAGGAATCGGCCCTGGCAGTGTGGGAGCAGCGGCAGGAAGTGCACGGCCCGCCTATGTACTTCACCTGCGACTGGCATGCTGCCCGCTCTTCAGTACAATTGCTGGCTAGCCTGAAGCCGGCTATTGCCGCTACCGGCCACGGTATTCCGATGCGGGGCGAGGCCCTGCAGCGGGAGCTTGATCAGCTGGCTCAGCAGTTTGACGAATTGGCGGTGCCAGCCCATGGCCGTTATGTGCCGCAACCGGCGCAAGCCGACGAAACAGGAGTACTATCGGTGCCACCGCCCGTTATCAGCCCACGCACTCCCTGGCTTGTAGGAGCTACAGCCGTAGCGGTAGGCCTAGCTGCCGCCGTAATTATGAACCGCGACCGAATCAGCGGGGGCCGCTACAAGAAGCGCCGGTACAAAAACAGCTCACAAGAGTACCGCACCATCATTGGCCACGACGAACAGGTGGTGGACCCATTTGCCCCCACCGATGGTATCAGTGATACATATTTTAGCCCTGAGCCACGGCTATAACTCTTGTCTATACGGAAAAGCCCGGTGCTGAAGCAAGTTCAGTACCGGGCTTTTTTGCGTAAGACAGGTTTGGTACTAATTAGGTTGATTGGCAGCTGTTTCAGGCAGCAGGTCGCAGTACCAAAAGGCCGCTTGAAATGGGTCTGGCTCTTCGCGGTAGCAGTCGTTCTGAGTGTCCCGGGAATCGGCAGTGGCCGGCCGATAGGTGCGGCGCACCAGTTCGCCGCGTTGTACGGCGATGGGCGCGCTGAAATACGGTGCTTCGTAGACGAAGCTGTGGTACTCGCCGTTTTCGCCGCAGGGGTCTACGCCCGTGGGCAGGTCTTTGATGAAGTCCCGATCCAACTCACGGCCGCAGAAGCTTTGATCAAGGTGCTGCTCGTTCACACATACCACCACGGCCTTGAAACCCAAGTCGAAAAACTCGGCCAGCAATTCCACTGCTGGCTTATGCCAAATGGGGAAAGCAGCCTGCCAGCCCACGCGCGCCAATTGCTGCTCGCGGTAGGCGCGCAGGTCCTGCAGGTGCAGGTCGCCAAACACAGAGGTGCGCACGCCCTGCCCAGCCAGTTGCTGCAGCGCAGCGGTCATGCGCTGCTCGTACAGCTCCATGGAAGGCATTTCGGGCAGCCACACCGGAACCAGAGGCAGGCCGATGCGCTCGGCCTGAGCATCGAGCAGTTCGGCCCGTACACCGTGCATGGCCACGCGCCGGTAATGCTCGTTGAGGGTGGTCAGCAGGTGAGTAAGGCGGAATTGCGGGTCGCGCAGGGCGTGGTACAGGCACAGGGCCGAATCCTTGCCACCGCTCCAGCTAAGTACAGCGTTGGTCACAACAAGTAAAATTGGGTAACGGCACAAAGATGGGAGTTTGGCCACAGCGTAACGCGGCTTAGCCATAAAGCCGGTTGATTCCGTATACAGCTGCACGTGCTGATGCATTTCAACTCCAATACTGCCTCTATTATGTCCCGTACCTCCTCTGTGCTGGGCGCCGCCCTGCTCCTGCTAGCCGTAGTTGCCTGCGACCGTCGCTACGAACCCGGTATCGACCACTACTTAGATTCCTTTGCCACCGCTCCCAAAGCCACGCGTCAGGATACCGACCGCGACAGCATTTCCAACGGCGGCGCAGTATACACCCCTGTTGGTACTACATCGGGCGCCCGCACCGTAGCCGAAGCGCGCAGCTCGCAGCCTTATGGCAATCAGAATACTTCGGAGTATACCCAAAGCGGTACCACCGACGGCACCAGCACTACCAGCGGCCGTAGCCTGACGAACCGGGGCCGCACGGACTCAGAAGTACCTGGCACCACCAACGGCCCTCAGATTGGGACTACCGGTGGGCGTGGTACCATGAACAACGCTCCGCGCCAAACCTCCCCCAATGCGGGCAGTGAGCCCCAATTGGGTAACACTTCTCCTAAGTCAAACAGGAACAACGAGCAGGCGAACAAGAGCAACAATAACCAGTAACATACCAGTTGTTTGCTGTCCGCTTATGAAAGCCGTCCACGGAACTCCTCCGTGGACGGCTTTTCCATTTGCTCCCCTCCGTATTTGGCCGTGGGCCGATGGCAAATACGCATTATGAGCCGAGCGTATATCCGTGTTTTTCTGCACAATAATCAGTAAGCGGGGAGCAACTGAACCTCTACCGTACGCCGTAAAAGGAAGCAGCTCCCTCCTTCTTCCCACTTACCATTCCCTGTTATGTCCTACTCCCGTTTCCAACGTTATGCCCTCGGTGACGGCGCCAATAACGGCCGTCGTAACGCAGCTGCCAGCCATTCTTACCGCCACAGATACGGCCGGCACTGCCGTGCGGGGCAAACCTCACGCCATGACCAAGACAGCAACAGCAAAGTGATGGATAACGATTTGGCTTCCAACTAGCCTGCTTGTCTATTTGCTGCTTTTAGCTAGACTCCACCTTATGACTCCACCTTATTTAGATTCATATATAACAAAAAGCCCCGCAGCACTGCTGCGGGGCTTTTTACATGGATTCTGAAGACTATTGACGGGCTGCCCAAGCGTCCATTTTACGCTCTAGCACAGCCAGCGGCATTACGCCGTCTTTGAGCAACTCGTCGTGGAAGGCACTGATCTTGAACTTATCGCCTAGTTGCTGCTGATACTTGGCGCGCAGCTCCTGAATCTTGAGCTGACCAATTTTATACGACAGCGCCTGCCCGGGAATGGCCATGTAGCGCTCAATTTCAGCCGTAGCGCCCTGCTCGTTGATTGCCTCGTTGTCCATCATGTACTTGATGGCCTGTTCGCGCGTCATGTTCTTGGTGTGCATGCCCACATCTACCACCAGACGGATGGCACGGTGAATCTCGTCGCCGAGCGCGCCCATGTACTGGTAGGGGTCGGTATAGAGACCCAGCTCCTTGCCCAGGCTTTCGGTATACAGGGCCCAGCCTTCGCCCATGGCCCCATACCACGCAAAGCGGCGGAACTTAGGCAAGCCTTCGTTTTCCTGCTGCAGCGAAATCTGGTAGTGATGGCCCGGAATGGCTTCGTGCAAAAACAGCGACTCCATGCCCGAAGTGGTATTAAAGGTTTTGGCGTCGAGAATGGGCACGTAGAAAATGCCGGGACGCGAACCATCGGGGTTGCCCTGGTTGTACTCGGCCGAAGCCGAGGCAGCGCGGAAGGCTTCGGTCTGCCGGATTTCAAATGGCGTCTTGGGCGTGCGGCCAAAGAGTTTGTTCAGATTCGGGGTAATGGTGGTTTGAATGCCACGGAAAGCATTGAGCACCTCTTCCGGCGTCTTGTAAGGCGTGAAGCGCTTATCGGTGCGCATGTAGTTGAAGAAGGCGTTCAGGTCGCCCTTGAAGCCTACGGAGGCTTTTACGCGCTCCATTTCCGTGCGAATCCGCTTTACTTCTGCCAGGCCCGTCTGGTAAATTTCCTCGGGGGCCTTGTCGGTAGTAGTCCAGTTTTTGACGTAGTACCGGTAGATATTGTCGCCGCTGGGCACCGCCGAGATGCCGGTGCTCCGGCGCGAAACCGGCAGGTACTCCGTCTTCAGGAACTCGCCCAATCGGCGGTACGTGGGCACCAGCTCGTTCATGATGGCCGTGCGGTAAGCTTCCGTGATGCGCTGCTTGTCGGCGGCCGACACACCCGCGGGAAACTTCTTGATGGGCCCGTAGAACAGGCTCTTGGTGGGGTCGGTTACCACCATGGCTTCCATCTGCGGAATCATCTTCTGCACCAGCGGCCGGGGCAGCACCACGCCTGCGCGCATGCCTTTGCGGAAACTAACGATGGCCGAATCAGCCCACACCGAGAAACCCCGTACGCGGCCCAGCCAGTTATCGTAGTCTTCGGCGGTTTTGAAAGGCTGGATGCCTTCGCCGGAGCCGTACTGGCCCATGGTCAGCGGCAAGCCCCAAAACTGCTGAAACGGAATCATCCAGGTATTCAGCGCCAAGCCTTCCAGCTTGTTCTCTAGGTCGTAGCGGAAGATATCATAGCTGATTCGGTCGTTTTCCGACAGTTTTTCCCGGTCAAAGTTCTTCAGCTCGTTGAGGTATTTCTGATAAAAATCGCGCAGCTGCTGACGGAAGGCGACCGTGTTGTCGTTGGGCAGTTGGTCGTTGTAGCGGTTGTCGCCCTGCGCGGTAGCTTCCAGCGGAAACAGCTTGGAGTTCTCCTCCCAGTAGCGGCTAAAGACCGAGTTCAGGTCGTTGGCATCCGTTGTAGCCGAAGGGGCGCCGCTTCCGGTCTGGGTTTCGTTTTTGGTTTGCTGCGAACAGCCCATCAGCAGGGCACCAGCCAGAAGGCTGGCCGCAAGGGTTCGTTTGTGCATGGGAAAGCAGAAGTAAAGTAGGGCTTAAAGCTAAGCGGTTTCGGCACCCACCGAAACACCCAGTGGCCGAGGCCAAGGATGAGGGTAGCGCGGCGGGGCTGCACCGGGCCATAATCCGGTTAGCATTAAAATACGAAAGCCCACAAGGCTAGAACCTTGTGGGCTTCGGGTGGATACCTGGGTGGACTATTGCTGGAGGTAGAATTTCTTGCTTACAGTACCGCCTGAGGTGACAGCCTGCACGATGTACACCCCACCGTTGGGCTGGCGCAGCGGAATCTGACGGGTAAGCAGACCAGTGGCGCCTTCGGGCATCGTTTCGGTGTGCAGTACGCGGCCCATGCTATCCATTACCCGGATGGCGCGGCACACAGCCTCAGTTTGCATTTCTACCGTGATGGCGCCGGCGGTACCGTAGGCAGTAAGCTGCTGCTCAGCGGCCCCAGCCTGCACGGTCAGTACTTGCGAATAGGTGAACGTGCCGTCAGTGTCGGTCTGCTTCAGACGGTAGTAGTTCAGGCCCGAGCGCATGTTCTGGTCGTAAGCTGCGTATTCGCGGCGGGTGCTGGAGTTGCCAGCGGCACGTACGGTGGTTACCGTCACAAACTCGCGGCCATCAGCCGAACGCTCTACAGCAAAGGTAGCGGCGTCTTTTTCCATGGCGGTTACCCACTGCAGCTGCACTTGCTTATTCGCGAAGCGGGCGGTGAAGCTAGCCAGTTCTACAGGCAGCGGAGCCGTGCGGCAACCGTCAATGGTGATGTACTCCTGGATGCGCGGCGAGCAGTTTATGCCTTCGGTAGCGCAGTCATTAGGCTGGCCCTGCACACATACCCGCAGATTGGGGCCAAACAGGCCGTTCAACGAGCCGTTGTTGTTCGTCAGTACGCAGCCGCTGATGAACAGCAGACCTGAGCCTTGGATGGTGGGGTTGCCCTGGCGCACCATCAGGTTGCCGTCGATGTCGAGGGTGGCGCCCGGCTCTACGTTGAGGCGGGACTGGTTTTCCAACGACAAGTTGCACTCGGTGTTGAGTACAGCGCCGGCGCTGATGTCGGCTTCGCCTTTGTAGAAGCTGGCGCTATACACGCTCAGGCGACCATCGAGTTCGAGGCGGGCCATAGCAGCTTGCTGCTGCTGACCGAAGTAAAGATTGTGGGCGTTGTTAGCGTCGGTGAGTGAACCGTTCGGGCCAATAACAAGTTTGCCCTGGGCACCGCAAATGGTGTAATCGAGGTCTAACTCTACTGCTGAATTGATAACGATAATGTTGTTGCTAGCATCCTGCCCGTTGTTCTGGATTTGGTTGGCCGGTGTCAGGAAGCCGTTGTTATTGCCCGATACGGTCCAAGTGTTGGGGTCGGTCCATCTACCCCCACCCGGTTTGGAGGTGTAGGTAACTTGGGCATGAGCGTGAAAGGTGGTGGCCAGCGCCATCCAGAAGAAAACAAAAGTGAGTATGGTGGATTTCATATGAGTACAGGGTTGTGGAAATCAAAGCGTCGAACTGTGTCATGAGTCAAAGTTTTTTGGTTTCCGATTTGGTGGTTTTTACGATGTTCACTATTATTGGATGTCGATTAAGGATTATACAAAGAATTTATTATATTATTTATGTAAATATTCAGATTAGGATATAGGCCAATTAACCGAGCAACCTGCCCCGCTGTATTGCATTGGATATCATGTGGTTACACAGCAATCAAAGTTACCCCAACTCGAATAAGCACAACAGTTGGTCTAGCTGAGCTGCTGATTTTTCAGTGATATTTTTGCAGATATTTTTCGCATAATAGTTCCTGAACTGTTTGATATTCAAAAAGCTATACAAACACCTATTTAGTTATAACGATATAAGTACGAGCGTAACAAGAAGAGCATGCACCGCATAGCGAGGCGCCCGGTTACTGCAGATGCAGTGTACTTCGTCCCTAATAATTTGACCTCGGGTAATTGCTATTCCTACGATTTACCCCAGCTACCACCACGCTATGCTCAGCGTACATGCACCTATGGCGCGCATATGAGTTAGCTAAGGCATACTGGCTGATGACACACGCGATGAAGCGCGTGCCTACCCCATCATGATTACGGTTCCAAGCGTGCCGGACAGCTTTCCAAGAAGGGAAGGCCCAAGGCCAAGGAAAAGCGAAGAGCTCAGGAGTGGCTACTGTATCCGTTTAGGCAGTGTGTTTTTGGCCAACGACCTGTCTCCTTGCGCATGTCGCGCATCGTAAGCAAAAAGCAATACCATAGAAGTCAGAGCTGTTCGTAGCGTGGTAAGGTCATGGCATGACCTCAAGATGAGTTCTTAAGTAGCCTTATTTCTTGTTGCGCTTGAGGTACTCTCTAGCCTCGCGGTGTTCAGCTGATTTTTTGTCGGTGTTTTTTTCAACCACGGCGTAGTAGCGCCGGGCCGTGGCCACATCCTTGCGGTCGGCGGCGAGGCGAGCGAGGCGGCGGTGCGCCAGCACGTAAAAGCCCTGTTTGGTTTCGCCGGTGCTTTCCGCGAATACAATGCAGCGTTGGTAGTACTCGGTAGCGCGGGCAAGGTCCTCGTCGCGGGTTTCGGTAAGCCAGCCGAGGAAATAGGTGGCGTAGCGCCCACTGATGCCCTCGTAGCCGGAATAGCCGCGGTTGATCTTGTCGAGAATGTCACGGCTTATTCGCTCACACTCGTCGAATTCACCCTGATTGAAGCACACCAGAGCGTAAAAGCGCTGGAAGTAGGCGTTGTCGGGGTAATCGGTAGCCATTTGCCGCGCCACGGGCAAAGCGGCTACAGCGTCCTTTTCCTCGTTATAGAGGATTTTCATCAGGAAGAACTTGGCCTCGGTGCCGGTGTAGAAGCCGTTGTCGGCCACGTGGCGCAGCTGCTGCAGGCCGAGCTGGCGGTTGCCCTTGGGGAAGAAGAGCATGACGGGGCGCAGCAAGGGGTAGTGCTCGGCAATCCAGACCTGGTAGTAGTTGAACAGGGCCTGGCCGAAGAGGAACTCCGGGCTCAGCCCGTTGGCCTCCTGGCTGCGCTGCAAATAGTCCAGGGCGCGCTTGCTCGAGATGGTGGCCTTGCGCCAGTCGGCCCGCTCGGCGTGCAGGCGCGCGTCGAAGCCGTAGGCGGCGGCCAGGAAAAAGCAGGCCTCGTAGTTCTGCGCGTTCTGCCGGTAGAGCGCCTCGCCCTTGGCGATGGCCGTGTCCATGTAGGCGAAGAAGGGCTTGTCGTAGAGCTTGGTCTGCACGTTCGTCGGCACGATCTTCCACCACTGGCTCAGCCCCAGCAAAAAGTACGGCATCGGGTGCTGCGGGTAGCGCCGGCGCAAGGAGCGGAACTGCTTCTCGGCCCGGTCGTACTTGAAGTTGTAGAGGTTGCGCACCGCCCCGTCCAGTTCCAGCTGGATGTCCTTGTCCAGCAGCAGCCAACTCTTCGTATCCACCGCTCCCGGCGCCACGTCCACGTTCTCCAGCTGAATATTGCGGATAGGTTGTTGGCGACGGGTAGTATCGGTTCGTTGGGCCTGGGCGCTGGCGGCAGCACTCAGGCAGAGCACCAGCAGGCAGCACCGCAGCCAGATGGAGCGGAAGGGCACGGGCATATGGGCAGAAACAGCTGTCAACAGGTTTTTTGTGGGTGAACGAATAAGGCAGCGCTGCTAACATACGCCACTACGGCCGGAACAGCCGAAATGATCAGCAGAAGTATCTCAACAGTTATAACCCTGACCCGCTCAAATGGGTTATAGCATCCTTTTCACCTACACACCCATTTGATGGAATCAATAGCAGGCAAAAACGCCCTGGTCACGGGCGCTGGCAAAGGTATTGGCCGGGCCATAGCAGTGGCCCTGGCCAAAGAAGGCGTAAACGTAGGCTTGGTTGCGCGGACGAGCCAGCAACTGCAGGAAGTAGCCGCTGAGCTAAACGCATTAGGTGCAAAAACCAGCGTAGCGGCCGCCGATGTAGCCGACTTAGAAGCCGTTACGGCAGCTGCTCAGCAAATCAGCCGCGAGCTAGGCTCCATTGACATCCTGATTAACAACGCCGGCACGGCCGCTTTCGGGAAGTTCCTAGAGCTGGAGCCGAGCCAGTGGGAACACATCATCCGGGTAAACCTACTCGGCACCTATTACGTGACACGTGCCGTGCTGCCCGGCATGATTGAGCGCCAAGCCGGCGACATCATCAACATCTCGTCGACGGCGGGCAAAACCGGTGCAGCCGTTACGAGTGCTTACAGCGCTTCTAAGTTTGCCGTGCTGGGCCTCACCGAGTCGCTGATGCAGGAGGTGCGCAAGCACAACATCCGTGTTTCGGCCCTTACGCCCAGCACCGTAGCCACAGACCTGGCCGTGGAGCTAAAGCTCACCGATGGCAACCCCGAAAAGGTAATGCAGCCCGAGGATTTGGCCGAGCTGATTATTGCGCAGTTGCGCCTGCCACGCCGGGTATTCCTGAAGGAAGCCGGCCTGTGGTCGACGAACCCGTAAGCGTAGGCGACTGGAAGCGAGGAGGCAGGAATGAGCAGCTTGCGTTATCAACTCCGCCTCCTAGCTTCCGGTTTCGGGCTCTTCTTCTATTCTAACCGCTCCCTCCCCTACCCGGGCGTAAGCAAACCGCGCCAAGGGCTGCACGCGGTGGTAGCCGTCGAGGCCGGAAATGCAGGCGGTGTCTACGGCGGCCAGGTGCAGAGTACCATCGGGCAGTAAGGCTTCCTCCGCTACGTAGAGGTGCTCCACGCTGCCGATGAGCAGCACGGTGCCATTAAGCGGAATAGGAATTTCCTGTTGGAGCCGTAGCCCGATGCTGATGCGGCTTTCGGCCACGTAAGGCGCCGCAAATCCGTCGCGAAAGGCAGGTATGAAGCCGCAGACATCAAACTCCGACTGCTCCCGCGGAAAGTTGGCCGAGGTGTAGTGCGCCGCTGCCACGTGCTCGGCCGCTACGTGGTTGATGGTGTAGCAACCGGTGGCTCTGATGTTTTCGTACGTGTGGCGCGGCACTGAATTTGGCCGCGTGACCATGCCCAGCAAAGGCGGATCGGAGCCGAGGTGCAGTACGGAGCTGAAAATGGCTACGTTGGTAGCACCGGCCGCATCGGCAGTACCAATGAGGTTGGCTGGTTTGTAGCCAGTTACGGCATTGACCAAGTTGAGACGGTACAGCTTGTCGAATGCCTGAATATCGGCGGCGGTGATGTGGCGCATGCGGCGGGGCAAGAAAGGATGATCAGGAGGCTAACAAGGCAGCAATAACACCGGGTTCAGGGTATTGTTTCAAGCTAAATAGCTTTAAAACAATATTTACTGAGGCACGGTTGATGACGCGCATACCCATGCTAGCAACTGTCCGGTGGATTTGCCGCCGCAGCCGACCGTCAGGAACTGCGAAGCCCGATCAACTCGCATTGATCGGGCTTTTTCGTGCTGGCACCGAAAGCTGTTACTGCAGCCGGCGGGTGGGTTTTTTGGGGGTGGGTGGCGTTACCATCGTACCAAAAGCGCCCTTCTTCTCGAAAGCCTGAATGACCTCGTCTTCCACCGGCGTACGCTGCACCACGGGGTTGTTGGCCCAAAAAGAAGGGTCGTATTTCAGTCCGCGAATAGTTTCCAAGTCCCGCTCACCGGCGCTGGCCTTGGCATAGCGAATTCCAGTGGGCTGCGCTTGGTTAGTATTGTAGAAGAAGGTAAAAGCCTCCACGTTGATTTTGGAGTTCGGATTTTTGGGCCGCACCAGCTCCGTGGCCAGCGTGGTCTGGATATGGTCGAGCGGCGACACGGCATCGTCTGTGGGTTGAAACACCATGTCGATGGCCAGTTTGGTATTGGTGAACTTGTAAGTTGGATTGCTGAGCGAAGCGTTGAACGTGGGCATGGCGATTTTGAAGCGCTGCACCTTATAGGTTTCCACATCGATCCACACCGTGCCTTCGGCCTTGTAGCCCTTCACTTCCGGCCGGGTTTCGAAATTGATTTCGGCCACACCGCTTTCGTCGTCGCCCAGCACGCGTACCAGCTCTACGTGGTAGTTTTTCACCACGTTCGGGCTCAGCAGGGCCAATGACACCGCGCTATCGGCCTGGGCATCGTAGAGGCCATATGCTTTGGTATACAGCGAGAAATTGTTGAAGCTCATCACCGCCTGTGTAGCAGCAAAGCGCCCTTGGGCAATATCGGTACCGTCGATGCGGGCATTGCTGGTTTTTACGTTCCAGATTACTTCCTGCAGTTCAGTGGGCTCGTCATCGATGCGCGTTACCTGGCGGTAAAAGGCCTGGCCGTAGTACTTACGGTTGTAGTTGCGCTGGATGTGGCGGTAAGCCCGGTCCACAAGCTGATAAGCATAGCTACCGACTTTCACCTCGGGCAAGGTGATGGCCGTGGTGGCCAGGCTCACCTGCAGCGGCTTGTCAACACTTCCAACCCGGACGGTGTCGCGGATGTGGGCAATTTCGCTGAATACCAGCGTCTGCGGCAGCCGGTCGACATTGATGGAAAACTCGCCGCTGGCGTTACTAGCCGTGCCCTTGGTGGAGTTCCTTACCCCGATGCTCACGAACGGCAGCGGCTCCTGCGTGTCTTTGTCGACCACGGTGCCGCGGATGACGTATTGCGCCTGTGCAGCCTGCGCCACGCTCAGCATCAGCGCCACCATCAACCCAAAGTTCAAGACGGGCCGATTCAGAGAGAGAAGCAGCCGTTGCACGGCAGCTGGAACAGAAACAACCAAAGCAAAACGCATTTGAGAGGGAAGATGTGGTTTGGAGCTTCTACAAACGCACCCTGGCACGGGTTCCATGTGCAGCATGCCGGGTAAAATTACGCCCGCTGGCCGACACTCACCGGTTGACCATTGCCTCGAGCTAGCTCAGAGCATTACAACTGATGGCCGCAGTGCCAGCAAAACAGGGCATCGGATCGGTGCTCGACCTGCATGCATTGGGGACAGGGCTTGGGCCGTGGGTTTGTAGTACCGGGACGGTGCTGCACCATCTGGGCTGATACAATGCCTGTGGGCACGGCAATCACCGCGTACCCCATAATCATGAGTATGGAGGCCAGCGTTTGGCCCAGCACCGTTACGGGTGAAATGTCTCCGTAGCCCACCGTAGTAATGGTAACGATGGCCCAATAGATGCATTTTGGAATGCTGGTAAAGCCGTTTTGCCCGCCTTCGACCACATACATCAGTGTGCCCACCACAACCACCATGGTCAGCACCGCCGTCAGAAATACCAAAATCTTAAACCGGCTGGCTTTCAAGGCATCCACGATGAATTCGCTTTCGCCCAGGAAACGCCCAAGTTTGAAAATGCGAAACACCCGCAGCAGTCGCAGCGTCCGGATAACGAGCAGGTAACGGCTCCCTACCAGCAACAAACTGAGCAGCGTGGGCACAATAGCCAGAAAATCGATTATGCCCAGCAGGCTGAAGGCGTACGCCAGCGGCCGCCGCACCACCAGCAGGCGCAGAATGTACTCGAGTAGGAATATGCCGGTAAAAAACCACTCTACAGCCCGCAGGTAGGGCCCGTATTGCTGATCTATTTCGCGCACGCTTTCCAGCATCACGGCTAACACGCTCAACGCAATAGCCCACAGCAAGGCCACGTCGAAGTAACGACCCGCCGGCGTGTCGGCCTCGAAAATGATTACGTAAGCATCACGTTTCCAGCGCGGGGCAGAGTCGGGAGGACGAAGATTCATGGATGGAAGCGGGTGCAGCGCCCACGTGGAGAAGCGCTGGTAGCTGAATTACGTAGAATGCATGCGTTATGCCGCACCATGGGCCACTGCGTGCAGCAAAAATGTTGCTGTACCCCCGATAAATAAATCCAAATAACTCAGCCTTAGCTGTTAGCGCGCCGTATACAACGGCTACCGCACTGGCGCCACCGGGCCGCCACTTCCTTTACCATCATGACCAAGCATCCGTTTCATCCCGCTACCGATTCTCATGTAGGCTTGCCACCGGCGCGGCCGAATGATCCGCTTCGCTCGCCGCGGCCGCGTCGCTTGCAGCAGCCCGGTCACGCCGAGCCTGAAACCGCTCCCGAACGTACTCAACCTGCTTCTCAGCCCGGCTTCAAGATGAGCCGCTGGTGCTAAGCGCCTTCGCTTCCAAAACATCACCTAAGGGCGACACTTCATGCGAAGTGTCGCCTTGTTTTTTACTGAGCAGGGAATTTATCAGCAGCCCTCCGCTTGGCCAAGTTCTTAGCGAAAGCCGCCCATGCATCAGCATTTTCGGGGCGGCCAGTTACGCGCTGACCTGAGGCATCCATCAAGGTTACCTCAAGGCCACTGCTACTTTCCTTGACTTCGCGCAATCGAGTTTGCTGGAGCAGTTTCAGACACCGCACCCGCTCCTGCCCTTCCAATACCATTTCGCCACTTTCCTCCTGCTGCCCATCGGAAACCCGGTAAGTCAGCACCACTGTCTGCGGCTGCACCAAACCTTGTACTACGGTGATGCCCTGCCGGGGAGACCTGGAAGCCATGCCGGTAGCGTACAACTCAAAGGCCACTGGCTCCTCAACGCGCTTCCCACACCCCGCCAGCAGGAGCAGTCCCCAAAGCAGCGTAAATGCTAGGCGTAACGCCGGTTGCATGATTATGAAGATTTCGTCTTTTATGGCAGAGCTAGTTTCGGCTATCTAGCCTGTGCTACGTTCGGCTGCTTTACTTCAAACGTAAAGATCTTGCTTCCTGCCAAGCCCGAAGCTCCCAGACCTTGTACTACTACCAAGTATTTGCCGGGCTCGTCACTTGTATAAAACTCCAACTGTTTCGGACCGGTAGTTGTCGTTACCACGTCGGGGTTCCAGTACAACAGGTTGCGCAGATCGGGCAGACGGCTCTGCTTTTGCTGCTCGGTTTCGTAGCGTGGCGCGTAGAACTCACGCTCCCACTGCAGGCCTTCATACTCTTGTACCAGGGCACGGGCGTCGGGCTGCACGCCAGCCAAATCACCTTTGTAGGTAGTGTAGCTCACGATACCGCTGTAGATCAAGCCCCGATGCGAATAGCGCCCCATTACCACTTCCAGCGTCTGCACTTTCAGCGGATCAATTTTCATGACCTTATTGGTGTTGAAGATGGGCACTCCATCCAACAGGACCATCGGATCTTCGGAGAGGTGAGACTTGTTGACGGGGTCCACCACCATGAAATGATACCCATCTTTCCGAATGCGCACCTGCACGCCAGGAACGTATTCACGCATTACCTCCTCCATTACTTTGAAGCGGGTGTAATCATCGAGGCGGTACCGCTCATCGGGTTTGCCATAAAAAGCGGCACTATCGGCCAGTGGCAACGCGAATGGCTGCAATTGCCGGCGGAAATAGGCGTTTTGGGCCTGCATCTGCAAGTGCCGCGAAGTCAGGTCGGGCCGGTGACGCTCTTCCAAGCTGAGCGGCACTTGGGGGCGGCGGGCGAAACTGGCCGAGAAAGGACTTAACACCTGGAATTGGTAGGTGCTATCCTGCCGCATGTTGGTTTGCAGCACTACGTTTTTAGGGCCGAAGAAGTCATTTACTTCAAACAAAAGCTCCCCATTGGCACCGCTGACCGCACTATACAACCGCACCTGCCGATTGGGAGCCGCTAGAAAAGCGGGAATGCCTTTAGCTGGTGTGCCTTTGTTGCTCAGTTGCGCCTGAATCAGGTGCCCATTGAGTTCGGGAGCATACTGCTCGGGCTCCACCTTCTCCGACAGCACTTTTTCCCAACTGAAGCGGCGCCAACCTTGCGTGAGCATCAGGTTGTCGGTAGCCTCTTCGGCTTCGGCGCTATTGGCTTGCAGATAGTAACTGGGATTTTCAATGGTACCCCGTAGGTCGGAGCTCAGCCAGAGGTAGCTGTATATATCTGCCGGACCAGCTGAAGCCGCTAGCGAATCCAAGCGGTAAACCGCCATCGACAGGTTTGCAGCAGCGGGCTTTCCCGCCAAATCCATTGTACTCAGGTTCAGGTTTACCTTGTCGCGTGTGCCGTACAGGTTTTTATCAGTGGCTGCCGCAATGCCAAGCTGGCCTTTGGGACGGTGGAAATACAGCCGCTCGCACACAGGCCGCTTTCGTTCGTTGAACGCAGTGAAGTGTAATATCCCCTCGGGCAAAGTGACCTTATCGAGTAGCACACGCCCCTGCCCGTTGGCCAACCGCATGCTTTTGGCCACTAAGGTGCGCTGCCCGGCGTGCCCGAGCAGGAATATTTCTTCGTTGGATTCATTGACCACGTTGCTGACCACCGCAATGCTCAGCTGCGTTGGGCTGATGCGCTCCACGCTCATCACGTAGCCCTGTTCGTACACCGTTGGCGCTTTGCGCGTGACATTCTGCTCGTTGGGCAGCTTCACCACGGCAGTATAGTCGCTGCCCGCTTCAGCAGGCGTAAACGTAAACTGGCCCATCCCAAATTTCAAGGTGTTGAAGCGGGCGACTACTTGGCTGGCTTTATCCAATAATACGCCCTCAGCATTTACCCCCTTGCCTGATTTGTCGGTTACCTTAAAAGCTACCTTGCTTGCCAGGCCTTTTACCAAACTGCCGCCCTCGGGAAAGAACTGAACGTCGACGCCGACCGAATCGGCGGCGGTGCTAGGCAAGGATGCAGCAAAAGTATTGACCACCGTTACAAAGCTATGGTAGTAATACTCCGGACCGAAGTTCTTCATCCAATTGGTGTAGGCCCGCACGGTATAGTTGCCAGACGGCAGCGTAGCCGGCAGCTGAAACGAGCCATGGCCCACCGCCTGCTTCAGCCCGATTTTGGCCTGCAACACGGGTGTTTGCTTGGCGTCCAGCACTTCCACATAAGCCACTTGGCTAAGGGGTAATGCCTGATGGCGCATACCATCCACCACATACGCCTTAAACCACATCATGTCACCGCTCACGTACAAGCTGCGGTCGAGGTGCAAGAACAGCTTTTCGTGAACATCACGCTTGCTGTACGCCTCAAAAGCTTGGTGTATACTTGAAGCCGGCTGGCGCTGGGCATGGGCTATACCTGTGTAAACCAAGCCACAAATAAATAGCGACAACACCTGCCAGCTACGCCGGCCTGGCTTCGTTTTAGTATTTTTTATCATGCTGCCTTGCTACTAAAATGGCCAGAAAGCTGGCTTCACATTCGTACCACGCACGCGGCAGTCTACGCACCGGGTGGGGCCTACAGAATACGCTATTACCTGCCCTCCCACTACTATTGGGTCAATGGGTGTCACGTAGGACCCGGTGAAGTACCTGACGATGTCGGGAACAAAGACTGTGTCGGGACTACAGCCCCGATAATCAAGATCAAGGTGTCGGAAAGCCTGGGTTAGCTCGCTTCGTGAAATAGAAAGCCTTTTCTCCGCTACGGAATGAGCCCCTACATAGCCCAGCACAATAGTAGTCGGATCAGATAAGCAACGAACATTGCCGGTTATTTGGGAAGGCAGCGGATCAAACAGGGTGCCGATGCTCTCGGTGTTGCGTTGCAACTGCTCCCAGTAAGCGTACTCTTCCGGGGTTTGGGCATACTGCTTTACCAAGATGCTGTAGCCGTAACGTAGCTTGATGCTGTTGCTAAACAACTCCAGGAGCTGAAAATCGGCAACTTGATTGCGGGTAAGCCGAGTGGTATTAGCCAGCCGAATGGAGGTGTTGCTCTCAGTACGCCAGCAGCGCCAGATATTGTTGGACCGCCGCCGCATCTGCCCGTTCACATACTCAACGGTAGAATTATAAGGTGTGGTAAACTCCCAGGTTTCATCGAATTCCCACCGAAAGTGGCGGGACTTGCTGTCATCGTCCTGAGTGCTGACGTTGATGACAATTCCGTCTCTGCCGAATTGCCACTTCACCGACTCTATTTCTGGCGTAACCTGCACCCGGGTATAATCAGAGGCGTACTCTTGGCCGGAGCGGGTTACGAACTGCAGTCGGTATAGGCGTTGCGGATTCAGCGTTAGCGCCGCCGACTTGTAAGTTCCTGCCGGAGCCTCCGCAAGGCTGAATCGGCTTCCTCCTTCTTCCTCAATGAACATCCGAGCTCCACCTTCAGCGGGAGGCTGACCCGAGGCATTCAAATTGTATGTTTTACTGAGCTTAATAGTGCTAATTCCTTGGCCGTTAAGAAAGCCATCCACCACTAAGAAGCTAGTGGCGGCTTCGGGCACTTTCGGATCAAAGGGGTCGATGCACCCGGCCATAAGGAGCAGAAGCACCCACGCCCATCGCATGAACACACAGTAAAACTGCTGCAACGAATGAACAGCTAAGCTTCTGACCAAGCAGGAATGTTCAAATCCGTCCGTAGAATAATTAGCCATAACACGCTTAATAACGCCAATATGACGGACGGATGTTGGTCCCCCGGACGCGGCAGTCCACGCATTTAACCGACGCGGACGTGTAAGCATATATGTTTCCGTCGGGCCCGTAGAGTGCATCCACGGGCAGTTCGAAGAAGCGGGAAAACCAGAGCCGGATGTCCGCCACCATCACCGTATCGAGCTGGGTGCACTCCCGGTAAAACGGGTCTACCGACTGCCACGTGGGGGGCAGCTCGGAGCGGGGAATAAACAAGCGTTTCTGTGACTCAGAATACACTCCTACGTAACCAATAACCGGTACATCCGGCTCAGAAAGGGAGTGTACATTGCCGGTTATCTGCGAGGGCAGCGGGTCAAACAAGGTGCCGATGCTCTCGGTGTTGCGCCGCAGCTGCTCCCAGTAGGCGTGCTCCTCCGGGGTTTGGGCGTACTGCTTTACCAACATGCTGTAGCCATAACGCAGCTTTGGCGACGTTTGCGATACTTCAATAAGCTCGTACTCGGATACTACATCCTGCGTAAGCCGGGTAGTATTGAAAAGCCTGATGGCGGTGTTTGGGGTGGTACTCCAGCACCGATAGATCAGAGGAAACTGCCGCCGCACTACCTGATCATTACGGTATTCAAAAAAGGACTCATAGGCGGAGGTAAATTCCCAGGTTTCGTCGAAGCTCCAGCGGTAGTAGCGCGACTGGTTGGTTTCGTCGTGAGTACTGACGCTCACCTGAATACCGTCGCCACCAAATTTCCAGCTCACGGCATCAATCTCAGGCGTGATCTTTACCGCCATGAAGTCCGATGCGTACTCCTTACCATTGTTACTGAAGAAGTGTAGTCGGTACTTTCGGGTAGCATCCAGCGTCAGCGCCGCCGAGGAATAGGTACCATTGGTGCTTTCCGTCAGCGCGTAGCTAGAGCCGCCTTCCTGCTCGATGAAAACCCGGGCGCGTATCTCAGGCGGAGCCTGCCCAATGGAATTCAGGCTATAAGTGCGCGAGAGTTTGATGGTGCTAACGCCCCGGGCATTGATAAAACCATCGACCACCAGAAAGTTGGTGTCGGCTTCGTCTATTGCCGGGTTATAGGGGTCTATGCAGCTTGTTAGGCAAACCAGCAATAGCCATACTTTACCCCAAATGCTTGCTCCGTTTCTCATCTCAGAACTTGAAGTTGTAGGTAATGGTGGGGATGGGCTGTCCGAATACCGATAGCTGATAGCCCTTAATGGTGCCGTTTTCGGACTTGTAGTAGATCGAGAATGGGTTGCGGCGGCCAGTCAGGTTATACACGCCCACCGTCCAGGAGCTGTGGGCTAGCTTTTTCACTTTGTGGTTGCCCTCAATGTTCAGGGCCAAGTCGGCACGGTAGTAATCGGGCACCCGATAGGCGTTGCGGTCGGAGTACAACACCCGTACGGAGTTGCCCACGTAGTACTTGGCCAGCGGTAGCGTAATCGGGCGCCCCGTGCTGTAGGTAAGGTTCAGAGACGTGCTAAAACGGCGGCTAAAGCGGTAGTTCCCAATCATCGTCAAGTCATGCGGCTTGTCGAAGTTGCTGGGATAGTACCGCCCGCCATTAATCATTTCGGAGGTGGTGCCACTGTTCACGCGCAGCAGGGAGCGGGAGTAGGTGTAGCTCACCCAGCCGTTGATTTTGCCGGTGGTTTTGCGCACCATTACCTCCACCCCGTAAGCTTTGCCTTCGGCATTTACCACGTCGGTTTCGATGCTACGATTCAGCACCAGCGTCGCGCCACTTTTGTAGTCCACGAAATCCTGCATGAGCTTGTAATAAGTCTCAATGGAGGCTTCTATAGTGTTGTCCTTGAAGTTGCGGTAGTAGCCAAGGGCTACTTGGTCGCCCACCTGCGGCCGGACGTGCGTGTCGCTCAACTTCCAGATGTCCGTTGGCGACATGGAGGCCGTATTGGACAGCATGTGAATGTACTGGCGCGTACGGTTGTAGCTCGCCTTCACCGACGACCTGTCGGTGAGCGAATACTTGGCTGAAACCCGGTATTCGGGGCCGTGGTAGGTAGCCATCATCTGATTGGCGCCGTAGCGAACTGTATCCAGCAAGGTGCCTTCGTTGCGCGGACCGCCGGGCATGTATCGACGTACATCACTCGGCCCCAGCGCATTGAACATGGAATAGCGTAGGCCTAGCGAAACCGAAAACCGATGCGTCAGATCGATGCGGTCTGATAAGTACAGGGCGCTTTCCAAGCCCCGCTCCCGATTCAAGATGTTTTCCTTAATCAGCGACTCTGCCCCGAGAGGCTGTAGGCTACCGGGAGCAATGTTGTACAACTGCGAGCTAACCCCGAACTCAACGGTGTGCTTGGGATTCAGGAAATAGCTAAAATCAACCTGCGCGTTGGCTTGGTTCAGGCGGAAGGAAAGTTCCGAGGCGTTTATTGCGTTCTTCTCGCTGCGAATGTTGTAGCCGTAGTGGCTGTAAGCAGCCGTCACCACACTATACAGGCGGTTGTTGAAGATGTGCTTCCACTTCAGGCTCGCATTCTGATTGAGGTACTCATAAGTCGTATCGGCTGCTAGTTTGAACCGGTCGCGGCTGAGGTAACCGGTCACGAACAATGCGTTTTTCTCGCTGGCTTCGTGACTGATGTGGCCACTCAGATCATAGAACGAAGCGGAGCTTTCCCGAAAACTGCGGTTGGGCAGGCGGTGCAGGATCCAGTCGGAGTACGAGGAGCGGCCACTGATGATAACCGAGGTTTTATCCTGTATAATGGGGCCCTCCAGAGTGAGGCGACTGGTAAGCGGGCCTATGCCACCCGTAGCCGAAAATTTCTTCTTGTTTCCGTCGCGGGTAGTGATGTCCAGCACCGAAGAAAGGCGGCCGCCGTACTTGGCCGGGATGGCGCTTTTGTACAGATCCACGTTCTTCAGGATGTCGGGATTGAAAGCCGAGAAAAAGCCGAACAAGTGAGCCGGGTTGTACACCACCGCGTCGTTGAACAGAATCAGGTTCTGGTCGGTAGCACCACCACGTACGTTCATACCCGTGCTGCCCTCACCCACTGATTTTACGCCCGGCAGCGTGAGCACCACGCGCAGAATGTCCGTTTCGCCGAAGGCCGTGGGTACTTGCCGAATGGTCTTGATATCCAGCTTCTCCAGGCCCATTTGCATGCCAGCCACGTTCTTATCTTTCTCGGCTTCGATAATGACCTCCTTCAGCGGGGTAATATCTTCCTCCACTTCTATCTCCATCTTGCCATCGTTGCGCAGCAGGATGCTTCGCTTGGTGTTCTTGATACCAATGCCCCGCACCAGCACGGTATGGCGCCCCAGTGGCAAGGTGAGAGAGTAGTAACCAAACTGATCGGTAGAAGCTCCGACCGACGGCGCCTCCACGTACACGGTGGCCCCGATGACGGGCTCCCCGGTATTTATATCGCGCACATGCCCGCCCAGAGTGGCTTTGCCACTGGAATTGCCCCCCTGCCCTATTTCGTAAAGTTTGCTTTCGGTTTGTCGCTTAGACTTGGGTTTGTTAAGACCTTCCAGGGGGTCATCACCGCTTTGCTCCTTGCTGGCCACTGCACCTTCGCGGCGAAAAAAGGCATCTGGTAACTCCGCCTGAATAGCCTGACCGGTAGTGATATATACTCGGTTGTTGTCATCGATGGCGTAGCGCAGTTCACCTTGCTTAAAAATGGCATCAAGGACGGCAGGTAACGGTTGCCCACTAGCCGTAAGAGTTACGCGTACGCTGTCTACCGTGGTGGGCTCGTAATAAAACCGGTACGGCGACTGGCGTTCAACTTCCTGAGCAAATTGCTCGAACGAAACATTAGAAAACTGCCCGCTTATCGGTGTGCTTTCCTTTTGCTGCCCTAGGCCTACGTGTGCGTTGCCCATCAGGAGCAAACATAACAACAGACAACCCAGCGGCTTTAACAGGACTAGAAACCTGATTTTCAGGGTAACGCTACGCATCATCACTTTGCTGCAGCTTTGCTTAGTTCGTTATAATAAGCAGCCACTTGCACAATGGAAGCCGTCCGCTGGTCTTTTCTAAACTTCAGCTTTTGGTCGCTGATGTACTTTTTCAATTCTTTCTTCCGGTCGCTGAAAACAGCCAGCACCGAACCCTTGCTACCCACTGCGTAGTAGGCATCAGCCTTCACGACATAGTAGCGGTCGACGTTTGAGAATTCCTTTCGGGAAGTACCGCGTTCCAGAATTTCACGCATCTCTTTGGTGCGCTTGGCCAACACCCGAAGCTGGTTTCCATTGTCGAAAAGCAACTCGTAGAAGCCGGTTCGCAGCACTCCTTCTGATGCAGTCGGGACTACTTCCCGCACGAACTTGCGCCCATCAATAATGAAGTAGTTGACCTTCTCGCTGATCAGGCGCAGCTTGGTAGGGTTATCAAAACTTCTGGTCAGCACCAAGTCTTGACGGATGTCGTACTGAAGCGGCACATTCGGGAATTCGTACCCGTCGTAATGGATGCTTCCGTTTAGCTCCTTATCCGACAGAAAGAACTGGTGACTAGGGTTATTTCCGGGAACGTAATTGACGTACACCGGTCCGTTGTAGAGCGAAACACCGCTACCCAGTGCCTCGCGGTAGCGCTGGTGCATGTGCTGGGTAGCCGAGAAAAGCGCACTGGCGTCGGCCGGTGCTACAGGCGTGGTTTGGGCCCAGGCCCGACTACCGCACACCGGTAGGATTAGCAGTGCGCAACAAGTGAATAAATGTTTCCACATAGGCAATAGGGTAGCTGCAGCAGACGAGCGAGTCAATGATTAACAGAAGGCACTAGCTCAACCGAGTTCATTCTTGGGACCTAGTTCGGCTATAACCTTCCAAGACAAGGAGAAGCAAACGTAGCTGAATGGTTGCTTTGGGTAGCGAAAAGCTTCACCGGGCGCCGTTGAGAGCCATGCGCCAAGCAGCGTGAAGTTCATAGTAACTTGGTGTAGATCCATCAATACTACATGCCGCAGTACCGCTGCCGTAAGTACCACTGGGGCAACAAGCTCCCAACTCATAATGGTCCCGGTTGTAACCGCAGGAGCCGGATCGGCTTTGTCAGGCGTCGAGCAGGACGTCATTTTAATAATTAAGCTAATGCTCAACAATACCACGTGAGTCAACAATGTGGCAGCGGAAGGCATGAGCGCACTTGGTACTGCAATAAACAAGATGTCTGAGCAATTACATTGAAAACGCTATATTGTTCAGAGTCAAGGAACATGAGTAAGAGCGTAGGCGCTTTAAGGTCGCCTGCCTCATTCGCCTTAACTTCGCAGCGCACTCCTACCCCATCCGTTTTGCGATTCTCCAAGACTCTCCTGATGCTGCTGTTGCTGCTTGGGCCGCTGACGCTATCGGCCCAACAGCGGAAAAAGCAGCCAACTAAAAAGCCTGCAGCGGCGCAGCAAGCCCGCACCCGTCAGGCTCAGCCTGGCTCCCGAAAGGCCCCGCCGAAAAAAGGCACGGCCAAAACCCCTGCGCCGGCCAAGCCCGCTCCCGGCGCGCCGGAGTTTCTGAGGTACCTGAATTCACCCTGGGTTGATTCGGTAATGAAGACGCTCACGCCCGATCAACGCGTGGCACAGCTCTTCATGGTGGCAGCGTATTCCAACCGCAAGCGCATCGATGAAGACTCTATTTCGGCGCTGATTCAGCAGAGCGGTATTGGCGGGCTAATCTTCTTCCAAGGTGGCCCGGTGCGCCAGTCGCGGCTGCTGAACCGCTACCAGGCCCAGAGCCGCGTCCCTTTGCTCGTGGCCATGGATGCCGAGTGGGGCGTAGGCATGCGCCTGGATAGCGTGGTCCGCTTTCCTTACCAGATGACGATGGGCGGCGTGCAGCAAAACGAGTTGCTCTACGACATGGGCCAGGAAGTGGCCTACCAATTCCGCCGCCTGGGCATGCACGTGAATTTCGCGCCGGTGGTGGATGTAAACAACAACGCCAATAATCCGGTCATCGGCTTCCGCTCCTGGGGCGAAAACAAGCGTAACGTCACGGAGAAAAGCTATCAGTACATGAAGGGCATGCAGGATGCGGGCATTCTGGCCGTAGCCAAGCACTTTCCCGGTCACGGCGACACCGATGCCGACTCGCACTTCGCCCTGCCGCTCATCCGCGCCGACCGCCGCCGGCTCGACACGCTGGAACTCGGTCCGTTTCGCTCACTGATGGGTCGCGGCCTGGGCGGCGTGATGATTGCCCACCTGAACATTCCGGCACTGGACACCACCGGTGTACCTTCTACCCTCTCGCGCGGCATCGTGACGGATATGGTGCAGAAGCAGATGGGCTATCAGGGCATCATCTTCACCGATGCCATGAACATGAAGGGCGTGACGAGCAAGTACCCGCCCGGCGAGGCCGACGTGCGCGCCATTCTGGCTGGCAACGACATTCTGGAGTTTTCGAAGAACGTGCCCAAGGCCTTGCAGGCCGTGCGCGCCGCCATCGACTCGGGCCGCGTCAAGCAGGCCGATATTGACATTCGCTGCCGCCGCGTGCTGGCGCTGAAGCAGTGGGCCGGCCTGAACAAGTACCGCCCCATCGAGCTGAAGAACATCACGGCTGATCTGAACCAACCGCACGCTCAGTACCTCGCCCAGCGCCTGCAGGAGCTGAGCATGACGGTGCTGCGTAACCAGAAGAACATTCTGCCCTTGCAAAGCCTCGATACGCTGCGCATTGCCACCGTCATGCTGGGCACCAAGGATACCACCGACTTTCAGCGCATGGTAGCCGATTACGCCCCGGCAGCGCACTTTTCCATCCCGGCTACTGCTACGCTTGATGAGTTAGCCCGCTTGCGCGACCAGCTTAAAGGCTACAACCTGCTGTTGGTGGGTTTGCAGAACCTGGGCCGGATTCCGGCTACCAACTTCGGCATCTCGGCCGAGGAAAACGTGCTGCTACGCGAACTAGCCGGGCTGAAAAAGAAAATGGTGGTATCGGTGTTCGGCAACACGTATGCCGTGGCCAAGCTGCGTGACGTGAACCAGGCCGACGCCGTGATTATGGCGCATCAGGAAAGCAAGAACGCCCAAGAACTGGCCGCCCAGATCATCTTCGGAGGTGTGGGAGCCAGCGGCCGGCTACCGGTAGCAGTATCGGAGCGCTACGGCTACGGCGCGGGGATGCCCACGGTGGGTGGCCTTCGCCTGCGCTACTCTTACCCCGAAGCTGTAGGCATGAGCAACCGCCTGGAGGCTCGGGTCGATTCGCTGCTTGGTGCGGCCCTGGCGGCGCAGGCCTTTCCCGGTGGTGAAGTGCTGATAGCTCGCCGCGGCACTGTGGTACTGCGCAAAGCATTCGGCGCGCACACTTACGGTCCCGCCGCCCGCCCCGTGCTCAGCTCTGACCTTTACGATCTGGCATCGGTGACGAAAGTAGCGGCCGCCACGCCAGCCCTGATGAAGCTGCAGGACCAAGGCAAATTCAGCCTTGATCAAACGCTGGGGGCGTACTTTGATTTTCTGAAAGACTCGAACAAGAAGGACCTGAAGCTGCGCGACGTACTCACGCACCAGGCACGCCTGAAGGCCTGGATTCCGTTTTGGCAGGGCTATACGCGGCCCAAGGGCATTTTCAGCCGCCTTTTTGCCAAGTACCCGCACGAGCCGCTGAAGCTCAAGCGCGGCGAGGTGCCCGAAATGAGCCGCCGCTTTTTCCGTGCCGATTCCTCGGCCCGCTTCCCGCTGCTAGTGGCCGATAAGATGTGGGCGCGCAAAGACATGCCCGAGCGCCTGCGCAAAGCCATTGCCGAGTCGCCGCTGAACGATAAGCCCGGCTACGTATACTCCGACCTGTCCTTCTACCTCTATCCACAGCTGGTGCAACAGCAGACCGGCAAGTCGTTTGAGACGTTTCTGCGCGATGAGCTGTACCGCCCGTTAGGCGCCAGCACGCTGGGCCTGCGCCCTACTTACCGCTACGCCAAAAAGCGCATTGTACCTACCGAGCACGATTCCCTGTTTCGCAAGCAGCTGCTACACGGCACCGTGCACGACGAAGGCGCCGCACTGCTAGGCGGCGTATCGGGCCACGCTGGCCTGTTCGGCTCGGCCAACGACTTGGCCAAGCTGGTGCAGCTGTATGCTTGGCAGGGCAAATACGGCGGTCAGCAGCTGCTAAAGCCCGAAACCGTGCAGGAATACACCCGCTGCCAGTCTTGCCCCGACAACCGCCGCGCCTTGGGCTTCGACCGTCCGGCAGCCAACCCGTCGGTAAACTCGGCCCGTAGCGCCTCGCAGCTCAGCTATGGCCACACCGGCTACACTGGCACCTATTTCTGGGTTGATCCGCAGTACGACCTGATGGTAATTCTACTGACAAACCGCGTACACCCCACGCGCAACAACAATAAGATTACGGAGATGAGTGTGCGCTCCGGCCTGCTGCAGATTGCCATTGAAGCCGTGCAAGCCGAGCGGCCGCGCGTAGAAACTACTGTGGAAGAGTAACCTTCTTGGCAAACGCCCCTTTGAAACGCAAAACGCCCGGCTGGTTAGCCGGGCGTTTTGCGTTTCGGTCTTTGATAACTTATTCGGTCACGGTTTTCATCTTGGCCTCGATGCTGCGTTGCAGTTCGGGCAGGTTTTCCTGCATGCGGCGCTGGCCGATTTCCATGCCAGCGACCATAAGCGTGCTTTGTTTACCAATGAACTTCTGACCGGTGCTCGAGCTATAGAACTTGGTCAGGTCCTTTAATTCCTTTTCGCTGAACTCCTGCGCATATAACTGCACCATGTCTTCCTTAAGGGAATTCCAGCTTAGGTACTTGTTCAGAAAAGTACGCATCTCGGTTTCTACGGGCTTCAGTTCGGGGCGCTGCGTCATTTGAGCTGAGAGCATCTGGTCCAGTGCGGAATTGGTATTCTTCTCCATTTGCATGGCGGTCATCAGCTCCTCGGCGGCTTTGCGCTGCCCGGCCGAAAGGGGGGCCGTCGTGCCTTGAGCCGAGGCCGTGGATTGGGCCGAAGCGGCCGGCGCGGCCAGCAATAGGCCAGCAGCGAGTATTAGTAGCTGTTTCATTTTTGCTTCTACGCAAAGGCTGCTTGGTCGGACATTTAGCGGCTCTTCCAGGCCCGTTAGCACACATTTACCCATCACATTTTCCGGTGACTGCATGGCACTGCCTTGCTATACTATAGCGCAGGAATCAGCTGAATCCATGGATTAATAACGACCACCCCAAACGCCGCCGGCAACGCAGGCAACGTTTGCCCGGCGCTTTGCATCTGTTGACATAGCATACGCGGCAGCTTTGCTGACCAAGTCACCGCTGCGCCGAAGCCCTCGGCATCACATGCATATGCTATTTACAAGCACACTGTTTTCCCTGAAGTTTGTATCGCCGGTTCGCTACTGCGCAAGCGGCTCATTTTCTACCCCTGTTGTCTCTCCGACTATGTCCTCTCTCCTCACCCTTGTGCGCCGTGTGCCGCTGCTGAGCTTTCTGGCAGCCGCGCTGCTGCTTACCGGGTGCGGCAACGGCTTTTTCGGTGAGCTAGACAACAAAGAACTGCCGCACTACCTGCTGAGCCAGACAGAACAGCAGTGGTCGGCACCGTACCGGCTGGGCGAGGAATGGCACTTTCGCAACGCCGCGGGCTACGTACGCCGCTACCAAGTAAAAGGGCTTTCCGACCGGGTGTTACCCGGTTTGCCAGAGGGTTCATCCCGCGTAAGCTTTTATCAGCAGGAAACGGGCGCCCGTCTGGAACGCATCGACTCAGCTTACTACCAGCGCCCCGACAGCTACCAGCACGCAGCCACCTTCACGCTCGCCGCAGCAGTGACCGATGCCACGCAGCCACGGCCTTTGGCCGCCCGACTGAACTGGGGACAGACCAGCTTAGCGCTGCCAGTAGCTGAGCTCAGCGGTTTGCTAGCCTTGCCTGCGGGCGTGCGCATGTTGCCAACTGCCTCCTTCGGGGGGCGCATCTATCAAAACGTTTTGGAGTACCCGCACCTTGAGCCAGTGGCCGGCCAACCAGCCGCGGCCAGCCAGGTAACGCGGGTGTACTATACAAAGGAATATGGCGTCGTGAGCTTCCGGGAAGCAAACGGCACCGAATGGTACCGGGACTGAAAAGTCCTTAGGTGAGTGAAATGGTGAAGCAGGCGGCTCGTTTCGGGCCGCCCGCTTTGCGTTTTAGGGGGTGCTAAAGCGTCCTCCCGGGCAAACCGAAACGCGAGTAAGCAAGCAGCTATCAGAGTCCGTCATACATGGGTTTGTTGATTAGTGAGCATTTGGGGCACTTACCTTAAACCAAAGCGGCCTACCCCTAAGGAGCAGGCCGCTTTGGCATTCGACAGCACTATTAGCGCCGGAACGAAACCGCACTCAAACTTTGATGATGATGCGCTTCTGGTACATCCACCACAAAATGCCAAGCCAGATCAGGATAAGCGTGACGGCACCGGCCAGCGAGGCGTTTTCGGGCACAGCGAAGTAGGGCACAAACAAGGTCTGGTAAAGCCACTCCTTCAGCCCCACTTCCCGGCCGTCGGCCAGGGGAGCTTTTATCAGATTAAGAATGCGCGGAATCAGCCCCGACAGAAAAAACACGGTAATGGCATTGACGCCGTACACCAAAAACGGCTTGATCCAGCCGCGCCAGCCCTGCACATCGCAGATCCAGTAGAGTGTGGCCAGAGCAGCAAGGGCGATGCCGCCGGTATACAGCACATAGGAGCTGGTCCAGAGGCTTTTGTTGATGGGAAACCAGGCGTTCCAGATCATGCCCAGCACAATGAACAGCACCGCATTAATAAACAGCCACACCACTTTATCGGCCGGAGCTACGTCTTTGCGGCGCAGCCATTGCGCGGTAAGTACCCCGAGCAACCCCGTGCCGATGGCGGGCAAGGTGCTTAGCAAGCCTTCCGGGTCCCAGGTTTTGCTGAATTTCCACAGATGCGCCTCCGTCAAAATGGTGCGGTCGAGCCAGGCGCCGAGGTCTTTGCCGGGCAGTAGCAAGGCTTCTGTCTGACCGGGTGCCGGAATGACCAGCAATAAGTTGTAACCAACCAAAATGCCGCCGAGCAGCCAAAGCTGGGTGCGTCGCTGCGTGTTCAGGAAGATCAGGCTGCATACGATGAACACCAGCCCAATGCGCTGGAGCACGCCCGGAATGCGCACTACACTGAAATCGAACTTGGGGAATAGCGACAAAAACAACCCAAGCGCAAACAGGACCGCGCCGCGCCGCACCACGCGCAGCATGATGGGGCCCATCGGCCCGCCCTGCCGCTTTACGCCATCTAAGGCGTACACAAGCGACACCCCCACGATGAACAGAAAGAAAGGAAAAATGAGGTCGGTAGGCGTGCAGCCGTTCCACGCCGCATGCTCCAGCGGCGCGTAGATGTGGCCCCAGTCGCCGGGGTTGTTCACCAGAATCATGGCCATGACGGTTATGCCCCGAAAAACGTCGAGCGACACGAGCCGACCCGGCTGCGAAGCCTCGGCCAGCGGCACCGCATGCGTGGTTTCGACGGCGGCTTGGGTGGTAGATTGCATAGGGTAAAGAACGAAAAAAGTCCCCTGCTTTCAACGGCAGGGGACTTTTCATTATGGCTCTTTAGATGGTGGGGTCGGCCGGAGTTGAAGTGTTGTTTTCCCGCTCGCCGCGCGGATACGGCAGGAAGTTGCGGTTGCGCTCGGCACCAGGCTGCCCAGGCCCAGGCCGCCCAAACCGACGGCTATCCTCTAGCCGGAAGCCTTGGAAGGCTAACTCAATCTGACGCTGCCGGTAGATATCGAGCAATATGGCCTCCCTGTTCAGGGGGCCCGAGTAGGCCGGCAGCCCGGCGCCGGGAGGAGCCGTGGGCAGCGGTGGCGTGCCGGCAGTGGTGGCCGCGGCCGTGCTGGTGCGCACGCGGTTCAGTTCAGTCACGGCATTGGTAAGGTCATTCTGGCGGGCAAAAGCCTCGGCCCGAATCAGCAACATTTCATTGGGCACGTACAGCGGCACGGGAGCATTGGCAGCGGAGTAGAAGCCCAGCCCCCGATTTTGCGTGGCCGTGGGGTTTGCACGCACATAGAACGGGATGCGCTGGTCATTCGCCTCCGGAGCCAACGCGGCGGGCAGGCCCAAGTTGGCATCAGTAGGCTCTATTACGTTGCGGTTGCCGTACGCCCATTCAAAAACGGCGTTGCGGGTTACTTCGTCGAAGGTCAGTACCGATCGGCGCGTCAGGTCCACACGGCCAGCCGCGGCAATTGCTTTGGCGTTGTCGCCGGCCATCAGGCTGTAGCGGGCAATGAGGGCCTGCACAGTGTTCGGCAGATCAACGCCCGAAACAATTTTACTATTGAAATCAGCCGAGACGGGTGTGCGCTGTAGTTCGGCGGCGGCCACCTCCAGCTGACTCACGGCCGATTCCAGCAACTGCTGGCGGGGCACGAAAGGAGCGTTGACTTCCGTGGTAAGCGGCGACTGCTCAAAAAACTGCGCCAGCGTACCCAAAGCTATAGCCCGAAAGATGGACGCATACGCAATGATGCCGCTGCGCGTACCCGGATCGGCCGCATTATTAACGTTCTGCAACACGAGGTCCGCATTGGCCCGGATCAACTGCGCCTGGTTCCACAGGTTGCGCACCACGGCGTTCGAGTTGGTCACGTTACCCGCGCCCTGGCTGACATTGAACTCGTCAATGTTGCCCACGTTGATAACCCGCTGTTCGTTGGTAGTAAGGCCGCCAGCGGCTACTGTGTTGTAAAGCAAGCTCAGCGCGCCACCAGTACTGTAGCGGGCAGCCAGCGAGTTGCATACCGCAATAAGCCCGTCGGCAGTGCTCAGCACCTGCACATCAGTGGCGGCGCTGGGGTTCGTAAATTCTTTATCGCAGCTGCTCATCGTCAAGGACAAGGCAGCCAGCAAAACGAGTATCTTTTTCATACGAAGTCAGATGGAAGGTTGCCGCTATGCCTTAGAAATTAGCGCTCAGGCGAATCTGGTAAGTACGGGGAATGGGCACGTTGCCAAAGTCAATGCCGCGTAGCAAGTCAGAAGCACCGCCGGCACTGGTCTCGGGGTCGAAGCCGTTGTATTTGTCCCAGGAAATCAGGTTGCGGCCTATCAGCGACACATCCATGCTTTGAATATGTCTGGTGAAGGTGGGCAAGGTATAAGTAAGGGCTGCCTCGCGGAGCTTCACGAAAGAGCCGTTATCGATGCGGAACTCCTGCGTGTTGTAAACCGCAAAGATGTAACCGCGTGGTACCTCACCGCGCAGCTCCTGCTCCGCCAAATCACCCAGGCCTACACCTTGGCGGGTCCGGTAGTCGGCGTTGAATACGTCAACTCCTTGTACCGCATCAAAGAGCACCCGTACGTTCACCTTTTTATAGGTCAGGCTAGACGAAAGCGAACCGGTCCAGTCAGGGTTAGGGTCCCCAATGAGGATGTTGGCCACGGGACTAAGTGGATTCGGTTGGCCATCGGCGCCGGAGCGGTCAGGAGTAAACTGCAACGAGCCAGTGCCTTGAGTGCCTTGGGTACGCTCGTCCTGCGGAAAGCCTTGGGTGGTAAGCAGCAGTGAACCATCTGGGTTTCGAGCAAAGCCCGAACCATAGAACACGCTGGCCGGCTGGCCGTTGAGCAGGTACGAAGGTGCCCCGGCCACGTTTGATATTTCAATGGCCGACGAGCCCACCAGGTCCACCACCTTGTTGCGGTTGCGGCTGAAGATGGCCGTTACGTCCCAACTGAAACCAGTAGTTTTTACGGGCGTAGCGTTCAGCTGCAGCTCCAGGCCGCGGTTCTCCATGGTGCCGATGTTCTCGAAAATCTCTGTGCCGCCCCGCGAGGGAGCAATTGAGCGGCGCAGCAACAGGTCGGTGATGCGCTGCTTGTAGATGGTAGCACTCAGGCCGATGCGGTCGTTGAAGAAGCCCAGATCAACGCCGCCTTCCAGCTCCGCCATGCGCTCGGGCCGCACCTCGGGGTTGGCCAAGGTGGGGCTGGGCGAGAACGTAGCCTGCCCGCGGTAGAAAACGGGCCTAAACAAACCAAAACGGTCATAAGGCCCCAACGCGGTCAGCCCGCCCGACTCGCCGTAACTAGCACGCACCTTAAAGACCCCAAAGTTTCGGGCAAAGGCCGCGTTCTTCCACACATCGATGTCGGACAGCACTAGCGAGCCACTCACCTTCGGGTAGTATTGGTTGGTTTGCGAAGGCGAGAAAATGCTAGACTGGTCGCGGCGGATGGCCGCCGTTAGGAACGCCAGGTTTCGGAACCCCACGTTGCCTTGCAGATAGATGCCGCTGAGATTGAACTGGTTCAGCGCGTACCCCGACTCTATGGACGTGGTAGCGCCCGAGACGGTGGAGATAAAAGGCGACAAGTTCTGCCCCGAAGTACGGCTGTAATCCTGTCGCTGGAACTGATAGCTGTAGCCTGTCAGCACGGTCAGCTTCAGGTTCTCGCCAAACTGCTTGTTGTAGCCCAGATTCACATCGGAGTTGAGCTGAATGAAGTTGTTGTTGGCATCGGCCGCGAAGCCGTTGGGGAAGCGGGCCAGCGGCAAGCCTGCTACTGCCTGGTAAGGATAAGGCCGGATGTAGTTTTGCCCCGCCTGGTTGTAGGTATCCACCCCCAGGATGTAGTCAACCGAAAAGTTGTTGAAGGGAGTCAGGTTAAGTTGCACGTCGCTGATGGTGCGGCTCACGCGCTGCGTAAACTTCATGTCCTCAATGGTCGAGAGCGGGTTTACACGGGTGGGCTCCACGGCCAGCAGGTTACCGTTGGCATCGCGGCGTCGGATGTCGTAAATGTTGTTGGTGATGTTGACCGAGTTGATCGGGCTGTAGAACACGTTGCCGTTGGCCTTCTCATTGGCAAAGCTGTTGTTATAGGCCACGCCGCCCGAAACCTTGGCCCAGCTCGTCAGGCGGTGGTCGACGCGGGCCCGCAGGTTGTAGCGGGTAAAGTCGGTGTCTTTAATGATGCCCTGGTTTTTAAAATACCCCAGCGACACCAACCCTTGCGTGCGCTCCGAACCGCCGGTTATCGAAACCCCGTTGTCGGTGCCATAGCCCCGGCGAAAAATCTCATCGAAGTAGTTGTAGCGTGTCACGGGCACCTGGTTCGAGGCCAGTTGCGTGGTGGTACCGGCCCGTGTAATGCCAACGGTGGTAGTACCGGGGTTGGCCGCCACCTGTGCCGGGGTAACCCCGGCAATGGTGTACAGACGGAGCGCCTCAAAGCCAAACTGGCTGCCGAAGGTGTTCACCGGTACCGACTCTCGCAGCTCGTTAATCATGAAGCTGGTATAAGCTGCTACGCGCGTCTGCCCGGCTTTGCCGCGCTTGGTGGTAATGAGCACCACGCCGTTGTTGGCCCGGGAGCCGTACTGCGCCGCCGCCGCCGCCCCGTTGATTACGTTGATGCTTTCAATGTCATTGGGGTTGATGTCGGCGAGGCGGTTCTGGCCGGGATTCGCTGACCCGATGTCGTTGGCCACGGCCAGCTGCGAGACGTTGGTACTGGCATTGCTCACGATTACCCCATCGATAACATAGAGCGGATCCGAGGAGCCCGCCAGCGACTTGATGCCCCGCAGGCGCACCGACACGGACCCTGCCGGGTCACCGGAATTCTGTACGATCTGAGCGCCGGGTACTTTGCCCTGCAGCGCGTTCAGCGCTTGCCCTGTTCCACTGCGCTCCAACTCCCGACCCGATACGGTATTGATGGAATTGCCAAGTTCGCGCCGGCTGGCCGTAACCGTGGAGCCAATAACCACCACATCATCGAGGTTCTGCCGCGACTCTCCCAGTGTCACGTCGGTACTGACGCTGCCGCCCCCGCTGCTCAAGATAATTGAGCGCGTTACGGTTTTGTAGCCGATGCCCGAGAACGACAGAGAGTAAGTACCAGGGGCTAGCTGGGCGTTGATTCGGTAGTTGCCGTCAGCATCGCTCGAGGCTCCTTGGGTGGTGCCTACTACCAGCACGGTAGTACCGGGCAGCCCCTGCCCCCGCTCGTCCGTCACGCGGCCTTGCAGCGTGTATTGCTGTTGGCTGCCGCCAGGCTGCGCGGCCGTGGTCAGCGAAAGCGTCAGCAACAAACCGGCAACCAGGCAACCCCAAACCAAGGGCAGCCTGGTCAAAAAGTAGGTGTTTCGCATAGTAAGGGAATGAAGATTGGGTAGAGTGAAGTGGCAATGCTTCGTTAAGTTATAATACTTTTTCTATAAATAATTAAAATAATACAAGATAATAATCTAAGCAGTTGTAGTCGTCAAAATTGGCCCCGCTCTACCGGCCATACGCCCAAATCACTGCGGGAATTACCTAACTCACAGACCGTTCTTACTCCCTGTCTTTGCCGATTTGCTCAATTGGCTCCACAAAAATTCGCCCGCCCCAGCAAGCATAATGGAATGCTTCCTGAGGCGGGCGAATTTCTTGTTTACATGCCTCAGTTAACGAGGCTTTGTCAGATGACAATCAACATCAATATTTCCAACGCACAAAAGCTTCAATGCCCTCGTACTCCGGTAAGCCCAGCTGATCGTAGATGCGGGCAGTAGTGCGGTTACGCTCTTCGGCGCGCTGCCAGAACTCGCGTTGGTCAGCACCCGGGAACAGCGGCCGGTCTTTCTGCGACTGGTGCTTGAAGATAGCGCGGCGCTTGCGCGTGAGTTCCTCAGGCGAGATGGGAACGGCCATTTCAATCTGGTCGATGTCCCACTCCTGCCACGCGCCGCGGTACAGCCATACCCAGCAGTCCTGCAGCCATTCGGTGCCTTCAGACTGCAGGCGCTGCACGGCCTGAAAGATGGCCGAAAGGCATACCCGGTGCGTGCCATGCGGGTCTGACAAGTCGCCGGCAGCATAAATCTGGTGCGGCCGAATCTTTTCTAGCAAGTCGATGGTCAGCTGGATATCCTCCTCGCCCAGCGGCTTTTTGCGCACGCGGCCGGTTTCGTAGAACGGCAAGTCCATGAAGTGCGCATTCTCGTCGGGAATACCGGCCAAGCGACAGGCTGACTTCGCCTCCCCGCGCCGAATCAATCCCTTGATCTGCTGCACCTCGGCTGAATCTACCTGGCCGGGCGCTTTGTTGCGGAGGAAATCTGATACGCGGTGGTAAAGATTCTCAGCTGGCTCCTCGCCGGGCAAGCGGAACGCGGCGTCGTAGTCGGCTACGAAATCGGCAAAGCGAATAGCCTCGTCGTCAAACACGGCAATGTTGCCGGAGGTCTGGTACGCCACGTGCACCTCGTGGCCCTGATCGACGAGGCGCAGCAAGGTGCCGCCCATGCTGATTACATCGTCGTCGGGGTGCGGCGAGAAAATCAATACACGCTTGGGGAAAGGCGTGGCGCGCTCTGGGCGGTAGGTGTCGTCGGCGTTGGGCTTGCCGCCGGGCCAGCCAGTGATGGTGTGCTGCAGCTCGTTGAAGACGCGGATGTTGATGCCGTAGGCCTGACCCGATTCGGCGAGCAGGTCGGAGAGGCCGTTCTCGTTGTAGTCTTCGTCGGTTAGCTTCAGAATGGGCTTTTCCAAGCGGCGCGCCAGCCAGGTTACGGCCTTGCGCACGGTGGCGGCGTCGCGCCAGTTGGAGGGCAGACCGGCCAGCCAGGGCGTTTTGCGCTGGGTGAGCTCGGCGCCGGCGGCTTCGTCCAGCACTACCTGCACGGCCGGGTGGCGCTGGAGGTAGGTGGCCGGCACGGAGTCAGTTGGTTCACCTTCCACCATGCGCTTAATCACGGCGGCTTTGCCTTCGCCCCAGGCCATGAGCACTATTTGGTGGGCCTCCAAGATGGTACCTACGCCCATGGTAAGGGCGCGGCGCGGCACATTTTCCTCGCCGTAGAAATCGGAGGCCGCATCGGTACGGGTGATGTGGTCGAGGGTGATGAGGCGGGTGCGCGAAGCGGCGCCGGAGCCGGGTTCGTTGAAGCCGATGTGCCCGGTACGCCCGATGCCCAGCAGTTGCAAATCGATGCCGCCGAGCTCCTGAATCTGCTGCTCATAATGGCGACAGTACTCAGCTATTTTTTCCTGCGGCACGGTGCCGTCGGGAATGTGAATGTTCTCGGCCGGAATGTCCACGTGGTCGAACAAGTACTCGTGCATGAAGCGCACGTAGCTCTGCAGCGAATCCGGCTGCATGGGGTAGTACTCGTCGAGGTTGAAGGTGATGACATTCTGAAACGACAAGCCTTCTTCACGGTGCAGGCGCACCAGCTCCTCATAGACGCGCGTGGGCGACGAACCAGTGGCCAGGCCTAACACGCAGGGCCGGCCTTCGCCGTGGCGCTGCCGAATCAGGTCGGCGATTTGCTGGGCCACGGCCGCGGAGGCTTGTTCGGAATCCTGATAAATGCGTACAGGGACGCGTTCAGCGGTAGCTACAGGGTGCATAGCAAGGGGCAGGATGTTGGGTGCCGACAAGGTATAAGGTTTTGGGAAGCAGCTGCAAGGCTTAGGCGAAAAGTTTGGCTAAATCGAGATTAATCTTGACTTAATGTTACCCTTCCAGTAGTTTTAATCCCGCTTGAAGCTAAAAAACAATATAGTTGCGCGTAGTTTTTCCATTTTGCAATGGATTTCGTGCTATAATTCTCGCTGATCAGTTTCTATGTCAGCTTCTTGTCCCTCCGCTCCCATCTGCTGTAGCTTCCATGCTCCAGCTCAGCCGCGCACGACTGGTTAGTGGTGCGCGGTTTTTTTTGACTAATCTCCCACTCTTTTCCCATCCCCCTATGAAGCAACTTTTATGGTCTTTCATGCTGCCCGGCCTTGCGCTGGCGCAGCAGGTGCAGGCCCAGACGCGCACCATCACCGGCACGGTGACGGCGGCCGCCGACCGCACGCCCCTACCCGGGGTAAACGTGGTGGTAAAAGGCGGCACCATCGGCACCCAAACCGGCGCTGACGGGCGCTTCTCCCTGCAGGCCCCGGCCGGTGCTACGCTGGTGTTCAGCTTTATCGGCTACAACTCCGTGGAGCGCTCCGTGGGTGACGACGCCACTGTTGACATTTCGCTGATTGCCTCCACCAGCAACCTCGACGAGGTGGTGGTAACGGCCTACGGCATCGAGCAGGAGCGCCGTCAGATCAACTACGCGGTGCAGGAAGTAAGCTCGAAGGATATCATCGAGTCGCGCCAGACCAACATCGTAAACGCCCTGCAGGGCAAGGTAGCTGGCGTACAGATCACCAGCTCGGGCGGGGCGCCTGGCGAAGGCGCCAGTATCATCATCCGCGGAGCCAATTCGCTTGATGGTGACAACCAGCCGCTATTCATCATCGACGGGGTTATCATGGATAACTCATCGTTTGTGGAATCGACGGCGCCGGGCGGCGGCTCAGGTTTCAACGGGGTGCTGGGCCGCTCGGTAGGCTCGGCCAACCGCGCCGGCGACATCAACCCGGAAGACATTGCCTCCATTACGGTACTGAAAGGCCCGGCGGCGGCGGCCCTATACGGCCTGCGCGCTGCCAACGGCGCCGTGGTGATTACCACCAAGAAAGGCTCAGCAGGGCGCACCACCATCAACTACCGCACGCAGTTTTCGGTGGATGAGGTGAGCCGGGTGCCCAAGCTGCAGAATCAGTACAAGCAGGGCACCAACGGCGTGTTCGACGCTACCACCCGCGGCTCGTGGGGCCCGCGCTTCGGCCCGAACGAAACGGTGTACGACAACGTGGGCGACTTTTTCCAGCGGGGCACGACTTTTCAGAACTTCCTGACCATGTCGGGCGGGGGCGATAAGGCCACGTTCTTTCTATCGGCCTCGCACCTGGATCAGAAGGGCGTGGTACCGGAAAGTGAGTTTGATAAAGCTACGGTGCGCCTGTCGGGCACGGTGAAGCTTTCGCCCAAGATAAGCGCTACCGGCTCGGCCCAATACCTGAACTCAGGCGGCAAGCGGCCGCTGCAAGGCCCAGGCTTGTTTGGGGGCACCGGCGGCTTCATGGTGAGCTTGCTGAACTGGCCTCGCAACGACGATGCCCGCAACTACCTGAACCCGGATGGGTCGCGCCGCCGCTTAGTGGGTAACCTGACGAGCGCGCAGGATGCCGACAACCCGTACTTCACGGTGAACCGCAACCCGCAGACGGACCGTACGAACCGCTTCATCGGCAACACGCAGTTTACCTACGACCCGCTCAAGTGGATGTCGGTAAGCTATAACCTGGGTACCGACCTCTACAACGAGAAGTCGCGCTCGGTACGCGCCGTGGGCACCTCGCAGCCCAATAACCAAAACGGCGGCATTGCCGAAACGAGCACCTTCAACCGCCTGCTCACCTCCAACCTGTTGGCCACCTTCCGCCACCAGTTCAGCGAAAACATTGGGACTTCGTTGATACTAGGCAATACCGTGGAGATGAGCCGCCGGGAAACCACCGACGTCATCGGCCTGATTTTTCAGAACCCGGACTTCGTTTCCATCAACAACACGGTCAACCGCAACGCGCTTACCTCCAACGTAGAGCGCCGGCTGGTGGGCAATTTTGCCCGCTTGAACCTGGATTTGTTTAGCCAACTGACCTTGGAACTGCAAGGCCGCTACGACATGTCGTCGACGCTGCCGCGCCCCAATAAGAACAAGAACTACGGCAAAGGCTTCGGCTACGGGTCGGCAGCTTTGGGCTATGAGTTTACCCGCACGCTGGGCCTGGATCAGAACCCCATTCTGAACTACGGCAAGATTCGCGTATCGGCAGCCGAAGTGGGCAAAGACACTGGTCCGTACCGCGTAGAATCACCGCTGGCGCAGGGCACCTACATCGGCGGGGGCTTCCGCAACGGCTTCTTCGGCTCCAACCCCATTCTGAAGCCGGAGCGCACCCGCGCTTACGAAGCTGGCATTGATTTGCAGTTTCTGCAGAACCGCATTGGCCTGGACTTCAACTACTACCGCTCGCGTACCCGCGACCAGCTCATCGCGCCGCGCGTAAGCCAGGCTACAGGCTTTATCCTGCAGTACATCAACGGCGGCACGGTGCAGAACGAAGGCTTCGAAGTGATGCTGCGTGGCACGCCGGTTAAGTCGGCCAACGGCTTCACCTGGGACATCATCGGCAACTTCCACCGCAACGAAAACACGGCTGTGGAGCTGCCTAGCTTCCTGACAGAGGTGTACCAGTCCGACGCCTGGGTAATCGACGCGGCACGCGGCGGGGCCTTCCCGAACCGTCCCATCACTTCGGTAGGCGCCCTGGACTTCCAGCGGGCCCCCGATGGCCGCATCCTAATCAACCCAAGCACTGGCTATCCGCTGATCAATACCACCACGTACGTGTACGCGGGCGACCGGGCTCCGGACTTTACTACCCAACTGACCAACACGGTATCGTACAAAGGCCTCTCGCTGGCCTTCCTGCTCGATTTCCGCAAGGGCGGCAAAGTGGTCAACGGCAACGACTGGTTCTCGACCCGCACGGGCCTGAGCGAGCGGACCACCGACCGCTATAAGCAAGTAGTGTTCGATGGCGTCGTGGCTAATGCCGATGGTACGTATACCCCCAACACCCGCCAGGTGGAACTCACGCAGGCGTATTACCAAAACATACTTAGTGCCGTAGGTACGCCCTTCATCGAGGATGGCTCCTGGACTCGCCTGCGCTATGCCACCCTCACCTACACGCTGCCTACCAGCTTCTTCGGCAACTCTTTTGTCAAAGGACTGGAGCTGAGCGTGACCGGCCGCAACCTGCTACTGTTCACCAAGTATTCCGGCGTCGACCCCGAAACGTCGTCGGCGGGTGCCGGTGTGCGCGGTGGCGGTTCCAATGGCTTCGATTACGGCAGCGTGCCCGGCACGCGCGGCGTCGACATGGGCCTGCGGGTCAATTTCTAATTTCCTTGCCTGATTATCCGCAAGGCTTCAGAGACATCTCCTTATGAAAAAGTACCTCCTCGTATTGGGTCTGCTGCTGGGCAGCGGGGCGCTTACGTCGTGCGAGAAATTTCTCGACGTAAACACCGACCCAAACAACCCCGTCACGGCAACACCGAACTTCATTCTGCCCGGCATCATTTCGCAGGCTGGCCAGACGCAGATGTTCACCTCGCTCACCACGGCGTACATCACGCAGTACACCGTGCGCCGCTCGCCCGTCAGCAGCACCGATCAGTTCTTCCTGACCAACGGCAACAGCACCAATACTTTTAACTACACCTACTTCTACTCGGGCGGCAACATCGGCCCGATGATCGAGCAGGCGCAGCGCGAAGGCTCGGTGTACTACGTGGGCGCCGGCAAGATTATGATGGCGCTGCTGCTGAGCCACGCCACCGACATGCTGGGTGATATCCCCTACACTGAGGCGTTTCAGGGCGCGGCTAACTACACGCCCAAGTACGACTCGCAGCAGGAAATCTACCAGACCATCATCCGCCTGCTCGATGAGGGCATCGTGGAGATGCAGAAGCCGGCTTCGGCCAACTTCCGCCCGCTCTACATTACCGCGCCCAGCATCAGCGGCGACATCCTGTACCGCGGCGACGTACAGAAGTGGATCCGGCTGGCCAATGCGCTCAAAGCCCGTCAGCTGAACCACCTGACCAAAAAGCAAGCCTACGACCCGCAGCAGATTCTGACGCTCACCAGCCAGGGCTTCCAGAGCTCGGCCGATGATGCCCAGATCAACTTCCAGGCGGCCGTAGCACCGCTGACCACCACTACCAACATCTTCGGGACCACGCGCAACAACTTCGCCACGGCCACTTTCTCAGCCAACTTTATTAAATACCTGAACGGCAACGCTGCTGGCGCTGCCTTTCCGGGGGTGGTCGATCCGCGCTTCCCCATCATGGCCACCGCTGTGAGCACCGGCACCGACCCCGGCGTGGCTGGTGGTACGGCTACCACCCTCACCGGCAACCTCACCGACTTTTACTCCAGCTGGTACGCCCGCGACTTGGGCTACTTCGAGATGATTACGTATCACGAGCAGAAGTTTATTGAGGCAGAAGCAGCCTTCCGCGCCAACGACCGGGCCCGTGCGCTGGCCGCCTACCGCGAAGGTATTCGGGCGCACATGGCCAAAATTGGGGTGGGTGGCACCTTCTCCGCCCCGGCCGTAACGTTCCCGACCATCACGGCTGCTCAGATTACGGCTTACCTCGGCAGCTCGGCCGTGGCCCAGACTGCGTCTGATCTGACCCTGAAGCAAATCATGGAGCAGAAGTACATTGCCATGTTCCTGAACCCGGAATCGTGGTCGGATTTGCGCCGCTTCGATTTTGACCCGACCATCTACCCCAACCTGCGCTACCCAGTGGGGGCCTTCAGTGGGCTGAATGGCAAATGGCCGCGCCGGATGATGCCTGGCGGCACGGAAGTGCTGTACAACCCACAGGCCATCAATGCCCTGGGCGCCTCGGCAGTTGATTACATCACGCTACCCATGTGGTGGGACCAGCCTTAATCGGCTGGCCTTACCCACCGGGTTTTTCCGTGACACGCAAAACGAACAAACATGAAATACTCCATACTCCGCCGCAGTGCACTGCTGCTGGCGCTGGCGACCCCCGTACTCGTAGGCTGTGAAAAGGAAATCGAGACTTACTACGAGGAAGCAGGCGGCCAATTTCCGACGCTTCTGGCCAATACCCTCGGTACGGCTACCAAGTACGCCGTGGGCGAAACCGTGAGCTTCGAGCTGCAGTTTGCGCAGCAAACGTCGCCCATCCGGGAAATCCGCATTCTGCAAAAGATTGAGCCGAACCGCGACTCGACCATCGCCCAGACCATTCCTTACCAGGCCGCTTTCTCGCGCCTGAAGAATGCCGATACGCTGATCGTAAACTACGTGGTGCCACAGGCGGCCAACAAGGCCAACATCCGCCTCGATGCCGTAGTAGTATCCGACAACGGGCAAACCAAAACCCGTTCGCTAAGCTTCCGGGTAGCCGATGCCGGCCCAACCATTCGCATCAACAGCGTCGCGAACCAGACGGCTCCGGCCACGGCTACCATAGTACCTGGCGACGTGGTGCGCTACAGCCTCATTTTGAACGAGGGTGGAATTACCACGGCTACAACGATGGGAGCCACGGGCACCTTGTACAAAGACCTCGACAGCCTGATTACTTACGTACGCGTGGGTACTACGGCCGAGCGGCGCGTGGCCCGGCAACGCCTGCCCGCCACTGGCGCCCAAACGGGAGCCCAGACGACCGTAAACGTAGATGTGACCGTGCCCAGTGGCAGCAGCGGCCAAGCCGTAGTGTACCGGTTTGAAGCCAAGTCTCGCTTCCAAGCCGGGCCTTCCCTCCCCGCTCCCGGCACTCCTACCTCCTTCCGGACGGCTACGGTTACGGCCAACCCAATTACGCCCGGCACCGCCACGAACCTGGCCGCAGCCCGTAACGTGACGCTCACCTACACCGGCACCACCGGCGGCGACCTGGCGGCTTACGACCTGACCACGTTCACGGCCGTACCCGTTGCTGGTCCGGCTGCCAGCAAAGACGTAGCCATTACGAGCATCGCCACCAACAACGTACGCCTGCAGGCTGTAGCTCCGAACGCTACGAAGTTTGTGCGCTCCACTACGGCCGCTTACACTGCCGCCACCCTGAATAGCATCCGCCAAGCCTATCTGACCGCGCCAGCTGCCAACCAGCTTACCACACTCGACAACGTGGTAGTAGGCGACGTAATCATCGCCCGCTTGCGCAATGCCGATCAGTACGTCATCTTCACTGTGACGGGCCTCAACCGCACGGCTACTTCCGTGACGCTCAACTTGGATGTGAAGGCTTTGTAAGCCCATCACCCCCAAGCAAAAACCGCCGCCCGGAGCAATCCGGGCGGCGGTTTTCTTTTAAACCATTTACTGACTAACCAGAGCAGTGGGAGTCCGAAACGTTATTTACCAAATAAACGACCGAAGAAGCCTTTCTTCGTTTTGGTTTTGGTCTTGATGATGTTGTTGCCGGATACTGTGGTCGATTTCGTTACCGAGGGACGCTCCGTCGCGGCGGGGGCGGTAGCTACTGGGGCTGTTGCCGGAGCAGTGCTTGCGGCGGCCACCGGCGCCTCTGCCTGTACAATCACGGGGCCGGCCTCCGAGCCAATGGTAGTCACGCGCAACGGGCCGCTTTCATTGTGCAGACGGTCGATGGCGGTGATGTAGTAGGCGTACTCGGTGCCAGGGCGGGCGGCGGTATCCACCAAAGCCAGGGTGGTACGGTGAAAGCGCGGCTGAATGGCCACGATATGCTTCGGGTCGTCGGGCGTGGGCTGCTCGCCCTGCGCGAAGCGGTACACCACGAAAGCGTAGGCCGAGTCGCCATCGGCGGCGGCGGGACCAGGGCGCCAGGTGAGCGTGACCGGGCCACCGGCGCGCACCAGCGTGAGCTGCTGCACCGAGCGGGGCGGTACGGCGTCTTTCCACGGCATGGTAGGCATCAAAGCCGGGTAGCGGAAGAGATTTTCGCGCAGTGAATCGGTGGTTTTGAGCGGGTTGTTCAGCACCGATTTGGCCGAGAAAAACACGCTACCGCTCACGTCAGTGGGGTACGAGCGGTTCAGGCGCACTTGCCGTGGCAGCTCGCGCGGGTTGCGCCACGTCGTGTCCGACTTCGTGGTTTCGAACATGCGGTACGCGCCGTGCCCGATGTACAGGTGCCGATCAAAGCGGTTGCGCGACCACCACTCCAGCAGCGTGGGGTAAGCGGCCACTTTGAAGTTGGTGCTCCAGTACAATTGCGGCAGTACGTAATCGACCCAACCCTGACGCAGCCATTCGCGGGCATCGGCGTAGAGGCCGGTGTGGCCCTGGAAGGCCTTGGTATCGGAGCCGTCGGGGTGGTTTACCTGGTTCATCCACACGCCGAAGGGCGAGATGCCAAATTTCACCCAGCGCTTGGCGCTATCGATGGAGTCGTGCACCTGCTGCACCAGCTGGTTTACGTTGCGGCGACGCCAGTCGGCCACGTCCAAACGCTGGTCGTTGTACCGGGCGTAGGCTTGCTGATCCTGAATGGTCTGGCCCGGATCGGGGTACGGGTAAAAGTAGTCGTCGAAGTGCACGCCATCGATGTCGTAGCGGCGCACCACGTCCATGATAACCTGGGTAATGTAATTGCGCACCTCGGGCAGGCCGGGGTTGTAGAGCAGCTTGCCGGAGTAGCGGAAAAACCACTCCGGGTGCTGCCGAAATTGGTGGTTGGGCGCCAAGCGGTCGGTGGCGGTGTCGGTACTAGCGCGGTAAGGATTAAACCAGGCGTGGAACTCCATGCCGCGCTTATGCGCCTCCTCGATAAGGAAAGGCAGTGGGTCCCAGCCCGGCGCTTTGCCCTGCTGGCCGGTCAGCCACTTGCTCCACGGCTCCAGGCTGCTTTGGTAGAACGCATCGGAAGCCGGACGCACCTGCACAAACACGGCATTGATGCCGGTGCGCTGCTGCTGATCCAGCATTCGGATGTATTCCTGGCGCTGCTGCTCGGGCGTGAGGTTGCGCCGGCTCGGCCAGTCGATGTTCTCCACCGTCGCAATCCAGACGCCACGCAGTTCCCGCTTGGGCGGTGGCGTGGGAATGGGCGCCGTGATGATGGGGCTTTTAACCTTGGCCGGGGGCGGCGCGGGGGCCGAGGGCTGAGCCACCACGGCCGAAACAGACGAAACAAACAGCGCCAAACCGGCGGCAAACGACAAACAACGACGCATCAACAAATCACAGTGGACAACTTCGGCATCAGCCACAACCAGCCGACCCCGTTTGCCCGCTGCAAGTTACGCACGTCGTGGCCCAGCCTCAACGCCGCAAGGTGGCAAAAGGCAGATCCAGCAGCGGAAATTGCTCCCAGCCACGGTGGTCGAAGTGCCACCACTCGGCGCGGTAGTTCACGAAGCCGTGCCGCTGCATGGCCGCGTGCAGGGCCGCCCGGTGCCGCAGCACGTCCGCAGGCAGCTGCTGATAATCGGAGTGCGCCAGGGGCGTGACGGCGTCGAACTCTGTGGGCATGGGCAGGTCCTGGCCGGTGCGCAGGTCCACCAAGCCCACATCTACGGAGCAGCCGCGGTTGTGCCGCGAGCCGCGGGTGGGCGGGGCGGCGTACGTTTCGTCGGGCAAGGCTTCGTACAGGCGCACCGTGGCAGTATACGGCCGGTAAGCGTCGTAAATCTTCAGCCCGTAGCCCTGCTTGGCCAACTCCTGCTGCACCCGGCGCAGGTCTTCGGCCACTGGCCGGCGCAGGTAGGCTGCCGGTTCGGTATACAGCGGTTTGCCTACCAGATTGTTGGCCGTGGCGTAGCGGATATCGAGCCGCAGACCGGGAATGAGCCGCGTCAGATCGATCAGCTCGTGGGCTGGGTCGCGGCGCACTTGCTGGCGGTAGAGGGCCACGTCGGTTACCACGGCCAAGCCGTACTGATTAGGTGGAATAGCGGGTTGTTGCACAATCATCATGGGGTCGCGCGTTCGTTCTTCTCGGCCCAATACGTCCGCACCTGCTCGCGGCGGCGCGGCGAGGTGCGGCCCAGCTCGTACTGATAAACCATTTCCCCCAACCGCCGCAGAAACGGGAAGCCCACGGTGTCGTAGTCGTAATGGTCGTCGTTCAGCACTTCGTCGCTGTTGGTGTACACCACTGCCGAGAGCATAAACTCCACGCCCCGCAGCGAATCCACGATGCAGGCATTGTCGATCAGAAAGCCGTAGGCCTGCCCGATCTTGTTATAGATGCGCACGCCTTCGGGAAGCGGCCTCGTCTTGTTTCCGGCCAGCAGAAACTTAGCGTAGTTGTCGGGGTACTCTTTGGGGTCGTACTTCGGAAATTGACTTTCCCGCGGCAGCAGGCGCATGTATTTGCGCAGGAAGGCGTAGTCATCGGGCAGCAAGTCGAAACGCTGCCGGACAGGCACAAAGTCCGGAAACAGCAGCGCCCGCAGCACCTGTTGCTGCTCGGTGAGCGGAAAGAAGTTCTTGGTGCTGAAATCCAGCGGCTCGTCGATGCGCTTTTCGCCCTGCATGTACGCCTTGCCCACCATGCTATTGGTGGCTGCCAGCGGGGGCAGCGCGCCTTGGTTGAATGCGGCCGGTTGGCGGTGCAGCACCGTCTGGCGGCTGGTGTCGGCAAAAAAAATCACCGGGTTGGTATGCCGGGAGCCGGGCTCCTTGTCCCCTACCGACAGGCGGTGAATGATGCGTGTGCGCTGCAGGCCCAGCTGCCGCAGGCTTTCCTGCAAATACTGTTGCCCCGCGTACTCATACAGCCGATTAAAAGCATCATTGTCACTGACGAGCAGAATCTTGCGCACGTATTGCCCCAGCGTGGGCCGGTAGCCGCGGGCGCTACTGTCCATCAGCACCCGCGTTTGGCCGGCAAAGGCCGAATCAATTTGCAGCAACGTTTCGCGCTCCAACTTAGCGGCGCTCAGGCGGCGCATCTTCTGCAAGGCTACGGCTGCCGCGGGCAGCTTCACGGTGCTAGCCGGGTAGAAATATTCCTCCGGCTTCAGTCGGTACGAGTAAGACTTAAACGACGGCCGCCCCTGCGCATCACGCCGGATTTGGGTATAGATGATTTGCAGCCGATGCGCGGCCGGATTGGCCATGACTTTGCGCACGGCCGCGGTGGTATCGCGGCGCAGCAGCGCGTTCAGCGGATTGCCTAGCTGGGCTTGCGCCGCCGGCCCAATAGTCAGCAGCAAGCAGGACACAAAAAACCGGTTCATCAGGCCGGAAGATACTTCACGGGCCGATGAACCGGTACAAAAAACAAGCGAATGGATAAAGTTCGGGGTTGGCTAGCGGCTTATTGCGCCGGTCATCCCGCACTCATTAGCTTACTGATTGTCGGCGTCGTCAATTTTACCGCCGTCGTTGGCCGAGCTTGGGGCCGACCCACCGTTGCTATACGTCGACTTGTAGTCCGTCGTATTCTTGGTCTGGTTGGCTTTTTCGTTGTCTTGCCCACCGCCCTGGTTTTGCTGCGAGGCAGGTACCTGGCCACCGCGGTTCGAGCTGCCTTTGGCATTTTCGCCGGAGGCGGGCTGCTGGTTTAGGTTGTCGGAATCGTTGCCATGGTTGCCGCCGTGCTGGCCGTGGGTGCTGCGGCTGGCTTCGGACGTGCCTTCCGTGCTCGGGCTGGCACCGCCCATGCGCTTCTGCTCGCTGCGGTTCACGTTGCCGTCGGGGCTGGTTTTATCGATGGGGGCCTGGCCGGGCGCTACCTGACGGTTGGCGTTCGGATCGTTGGCGCTATTGCTGTTCTGCTTGTCTGCTGACATGGCTCGGTGCGTTTTATTGTTGGTCGCCTTGGTTGGATTCGTGCCGGCCGCTGTTCACGTGCTTGGCCGCTTCACGTACCTGCGAGCCAGCAGAAGGCAGTTCATCGGGATTATCCTTGGCGTTACGCTCGGCGGCCTCGCGGGCATCCTTTTTCAGCGGAAACTGGTTCTGGCCGCTGTTGGCCACGCCTACTTTATCGGCGCCGCTGCTTTCCTGATTGGTCGGATTCGGTTGTTCGCTTTTGGGTTGATTGCTCATAGCTGTAGGGGGGAATTAGAGGTGAGAAGTGAAATGGTAAGGGGAGGGTTTAGGAGCTGGTGCAACGGTGAGCTTGGCTTTTGCCTATACGCACCCTTCAACTTCAAAAACTTACTCGTCCCTGTTTACAGTCCCGGCACTTGGCCCGACTGACTGCCCGATGAGGCCGTGCCGGCCGAAGTGGTGCTACCGCCCACGTCGCCGTCGGCGGCGTTGCCAGGGTTGTTGTATTCAGTGCTGCGGCTCACGTTTTTGCCTGTGGTGGGCTGGCCGCCCACATTGCCACCGCTGCCCGAGTTGTCATCGGCGTTTTCGCCGGTGAGCACGCCCATCCGGTCGCCCATGCCAAAGCGGCCCTGCGGGTCGCGTTCCTGCTCTGACGGGGGCTGGCCCGAAGCCGTGGCTTGGGCATCGTATTCGCGGCCGGCTTCGCGGGCGTTCATCTCCTGGTTAAACGGTTCCTGCTGAATTGGATCTTGTTCCATGGTGTTTTGGGTTCGGGGGTGCGGTACATGGCTATACGGCAGGCCGGGGCCGCGGTTCGGCTGGCAGCCTTGCCAAGTTGGCGGGCCCTCACGGCTTGGCAAACTTGTAGCGGGCCCCTTTGGCATGGCTTCTTCCTCGCCCCTGGCCGATGCTTTCGCCCGCAAAACCGACGCCGAGCTCCTCTACCTCACGCAGCACGGCCGGTCGTTTGCGCCTGAGCTGGTGGAAGCAGCCTGGGCTGAGCTGCGCCGCCGCGGCCAGGTTCCGGAACCCGAAGCCACCCCTCCCACTCCTGCTGCCACCGCCTTGCCCGGCGCCAGCGCCGTGGCCGTCACGCTCGGCCTGGCCGGCTTCAATATCCTGATCTACCTGCTGATGGTGGCCAGCGGGGTAGATGCCGTGCAGCCCGCCGGGCAAGACCTGATAGCCTGGGGCTCCAACTATACCCCGCTTACTACCGGCGGGCAATGGTGGCGCCTGCTTACGGCCTGCGCCCTGCACGGTGGCTTGTGGCACCTGCTACTCAATACCTACGGCCTGCTGTTTATCGGTGCTTTGCTGGAGCCGCTGATCGGCCGCGGGCAGTTGTTGTTACTCTACGGCCTGACGGGCATCGGCGGCAGCCTTGCGAGCTTGTGGTGGCACACAGGCGGCGTCAACAGCGTGGGCGCTTCGGGGGCTATTTTCGGCTTGTACGGGGCTATGCTGGCCCTCACGGCCACCAATGCCACCAAGCTCAGCCGCCCTGCCCGGGCCGCGCTGTTTGTGCACACGCTCTACATCGTGGGCACCAACTTCGCCACCACCATCAACCCCAGCGTCGACCATGCGGCGCACTTGGGCGGCTTGCTGACGGGCTTGTTGCTGGCGTGGCCTTTGCTGCGCCGCCACACTGCCGCTTAGCACTGGGCGGCTCTCCCTCACCCGATGATGTGATTGACGGGCAACATCTTGTGCCTGACCTTTGCAACCATTCAAGCTTTCTAATACTCTTTCTCCCGACCCAACTATCATCCCTGACTATGAAAAGAATCTTACTGCTTCTCGCGCTGCTCAGCCCGCTGGCCAGCTGGGCCCAGAGTGTCCCCAACAACGGCTTCGAAACCTGGGTGCAGCGCAACGGCCGCGAGTCCGTGCAAAGCTGGTCTTCCCTGGACGACGCCTTAGCCGCGCAGGGCATTCCTATTTCGCTTGACTTCGTCACCAAATCTACCGACCGCCACTCCGGCAACTTCGCGGCCCAGCTTCAAAGCCGCACCTTCCCGATTCCGATACCGGGCTTTACCGGCTTTCTGCCTTCCGTCCTGGTAATCGGCTCCATCAATACCAGCGCCGATCCGGATGACCTCGATAATGCCGGCGGCGTTCCTTTTACCAGCCGACCAGGCAGCGTGCGTTTTTGGTACAAGGCTACGCTAGCCCCTAATGATTCGGCCGGTGCGTTTGCTCAGCTGTACCGCGGTCCGCGGTCCAATCAGCAAATGATCGGTATGGGTGGGCTTAACCTAGTGGCTCGTAGTACCTTTACCCAGGCAGCTTACAACATTGAATACGCTCCCGGCACGCTGGCTCCTGACACGCTACGCATGGGCTTTATTGCCGGCACCGGCAATGCAGCCGCGTCTTCCTCGCTGATTGTGGATGAAATCACCTTCGGTGCCCGGGTGCTGTCCAACAAGTCGGCCCAGCAGCTGGCCTCTTCGCTGAGCGTGTACCCCAACCCCAGCAGCACCGGCGAGTTTGCCCTGGCCTCGCTCGATAACCCCGAAGTAGCCACCGCCCCGCTCACCGTCACCGATGCCATGGGCCGCGTGGTATACACGGAGAAAGCCGTAGCCAAAAGCTTCTACAACGGCCGCGCCCTCAACATGCAAAACCAGACTCCGGGCGTGTACATGCTCCGCCTCGAAACGGCGGCCGGTCCGGTTACCCGCCGCCTTGTGATTCGCTAACCCGCTTCTACCGTTCCTACTCTCAACATGAAACCCGCCCGGGCACTTTGTCCGGGCGGGTTTGTTTATTACCGACAAGTCCGTTCGGCTTGCTTATTAGTACTGCTCACGCGGCTTAGCAGGCCTAGTAGTGCTGTCGCTCACCTTGGCTTTTGTTTTGGGTCCTGAGTTTGGGCCGTGAAACGTTTCGGCCAAACAAACCCAGAACATAGCCCGGGGCAGCGCGTACCTTTCTGCGCTGTTCAGGTTTTACACTTTTATGGAACGCCCGCCTTCATCCTCTGCTGATACTCCCAAAGCCTCGCCGCGCTGGCGGCGGGTAGCCGCGGCCCTTGGTCGAGCGGCCACGGCTCCGTTTTCCGGCCCCGATGCGCTCAACTATCCCGGCCGAAGCTACCGTCACTTTCTGCTCCCAGCCCTGAACGGCGCCATCGGTGACCAGCTAGAAGCCCGCGGCGACCAGCGCGCCATTCAGCTCAGTTTCCGCCGCAACGGAGCTGATATAGCACCATCGGAGCTGGACCTTACCGATGGCCCCCGGCGCACGGTGGTGTGGCTGCACGGGCTGATGGGCGACGAATTCATCTGGCAGACCGGCTCCGCTGATATGCCGCGCTTTGGGCCGCGGCTCGAAAAAGAGCTGGGCGTGCGCAGCTTGTACGTGCGTTACAATTCCGGTCGGCACATTTCGCAAAACGGCCGCGAGCTAAGCCAGCTGCTGACGGAGTTGCAGGTCGCCTGGCCCGACGCCATTGAGGATTTGGTATTGGTGGGCCATTCCATGGGAGGCCTAGTCATCCGCAGCGCCGGCTACTACGGCCAAGAGGGGCAGGCTACGTGGATTGATAAGCTTCGCCACGTCTTCCTACTGGGCGTCCCTAACGAAGGCTCGTTCCTGGAACAGAACAGCTTCCTCACGGCCCTCATGCTACGCCGCTTCGATCTTCGCCTGGCCCGCCTGGTAGCCGACACCATCGACCGACGCTCCAATGGGATTCGCGACCTGCGCCACGCCCGCCTCGTCGACGAAGACTGGCAGAACCCGCACGCCGACGACTTGCTGCCGCCACGCACGGAAGTGCCACCCTTACCCGGCGTCACTTACCACGTGCTGGCTGCCTCGCTGCTGAAAAACGCCCAATCGGTGCTGGCGCAGTACTTCGGCGACGGGCTGGTGGGCAGCGGCTCGGCCACGGGCAGCGTGTTCAAAAGCACTACTTCAGGCCGGAGTCAGATTTTGATTAATGTCTTTCCTCGTCAGCACCACGGCACCCTGCTGGCCAATCCTGAGGTGTACGAGTACTTGCACAGGCACTTGTAAGCCAAGCGCCGGTGATGTCGGTGCAGAAACGTGGCTCCCTTCCAGCGTTTCTCGGCAAGCACAGTTGCCAATGAGCGTTTTCCGGTAAGCTCGGCGGGCAGTATCTTCGGCTTCTTTTTGCCGAGGAATGCCGCAAGTAGTGATTGAGGACGTTGCGCTGGAGTTGGTGCGCAAAAACATCCGTACCATTCGAGTGACCGTGTATGCCCCGGACGGGCGCGTGCGCGTGGCCGCGCCCCTGCGCATGCCCCAGCAGACGATTCACGAGTTCGTAGCGGCGCGGCGCGAGTGGATTCGCAAGCATCAGGCCGCCATGGCCGCCCGCGAGCAACCCACCACCCTGCAATACACCGACGGCGAACTGCATTACTACCAAGGCAAGTCGTACACCCTACGCGTAGTGCCTACGCCCGGCCGGACCCGCGTCGTACTCGATGAAGAACGCGGCGAGCTGGTGCTGCACCTACCGGCCGAATCTACGCCCGAGGAGCAGGCCCTGCTCCTGACCAACTGGTACCGTCAGCAGCTCAAGGCGCTGGTTCCTGCGCTGCTGGCCCAGTGGGAACCTGTGGTGGGCCGGCAAGCTGCTGCCTGGGGCGTAAAGCAAATGAAGACGCGCTGGGGCACTTGTAACATCCAGGCCCGCCGAATCTGGCTAAACCTGGAGCTGATCAAGCGTCCCCAGCTCTGCCTGGAATACGTGGTGGTGCACGAACTGGTACACTTGCACGAGCGCCTCCACAACGCCCGTTTCTGGGGTCTGATGGATCAGTTCATGCCAGATTGGCGGGTGCATAAAACGGAACTCAACCGGGTGATGCTCAGTCCACGCGCCTTGCCTGATGCGGATTAATTGACGGTCTAAAAAATTGTTAGCCTTACCCTTACGGGTGCCGCTATTTGGACATGGCAAATGAGTCGGGGATACCCTTTACCGCCGCAAAGCGGGTATACCTTGCCATGGAAGCCCAGTCGCCCCTGGAAGGCAAGGGCAGCTCATTTAAGCCGGAGATATAAGCAATGGAGCTTGGCTATGTTAGTCGGCCCTCAGGGCTTATCAAGAATGCCTAACATTCCTGGTGTTCTTCTCACAATGCAAAAGCGGCGCCTGCTTATGAGCAGGCGCCGCTTTTGCATACAAGACTTAGCCAACCAGCTTAGGTCAACTTCACAACCAGCTCACCAAAACCAGCCGGTACCAGCAGCTGTGGCAATTCGCCCGCGCCGTAGCTAGAGGGCGCCAGCTCTACGTCCAGCGGTTGGCCGTCCACGGTAGCGGTGAAGGCATCAGAGGCAATGAGGCCGTGCAGCACTACGCGGCAGACCGTCCACGTGGGCGTCAGCGCGCCTTCAATCTGCTGCTGCAGCTTCAGGCCAGCGGCCGAGCCGCTCACGGTGTAGGTGCGCAGCGTGTATTGGCCTTCCTGGTACCCGTAGCCTTCGCCGCCGTCGTCGTAGTGGGTGCTGGTTTCCTGGCCGTCTTTGAAGTATACGTGCAGGGCCAGCTCCGTTACGGGCAGTTCCTCCACGTACTGCATCACGGGGCGCACCGGAATGACGGCGCCGGCGCGCACGTACACCGGAATGCGGTCCAGCGCCGCCGGAGCCCACACTTCGGCGCCGCCTTCGCGGGCCTCGTCGGTCCACCAGTAGTACCAGTTGCCTCTGGGCAGGTACATCCAGCGGCCATCCACGCCAGCCTGGGTGATGGGGCACACCAGCAGGTGGTCACCCACGCCAAACTCGGCCATGCGCTGATACGTCTGCACGTCGCTTTGGTCCAGGAACGCCAGGGGGCGCAGAATGGGCGTGCCCTGCTGCACGTACTGCCAGAAGGCGGTGTACATGTAGGGCAGCAGGCGGTAGCGCAACTCGATAAAACGGCGGGCCAGATCGGTAAATTCTTCGCCGAAGGACCAGGGCTCTTGGTCGCCGTGGTCGCCGCTGCTGTGGGTGCGGAAGAACGGATGGAAGGCCGCCAGCGCCACCCAGCGCACGTATAGCTCGCCATCGGGGGTGTTGATAAAGCCGCCCACATCGGAGCCGATGAAGCTAAAGCCGGAAATGCTTAGGCGCTGGCACTGGATGTTGGCCAGCCACAAATGCTCCCAGGAAGCCACGTTGTCGCCGGTCCAGCCGGAGGAGTAGCGCTGCCCGCCCGAGTAGGTGCTGCGCGTGATGGTGAACGGCCGGTTGGGGTAGCTGAAACGCTTCACACCCTCGTTGGTGGCGCGGGCCATCTGCATACCGTACACGTTGTGCGCCTTCTTGTGCGTACAGGAGTTCCCGTCGTAGTCGAAGCGCACGTCGTCGGGGAAGGTGCCCTTCTCGAACACGGCCGGTTCGTTCATGTCGTTCCACACGCCGCGCACGCCCACGTCCTCGATGAGGCCCTTAAACAGGCCGCTCCACCACTCACGCACCGTGGGGCGGGTGAAATCGGGGAAATGGCAGAGGCCGGGCCACACCGAGCCTTTCATCAACGGTCCGTCGCCGCGGCGGCAGAAATAGTCGTTTTCGAAGCCTTCCTGCCACACCGGGTAGTTCGGGTCGATTTTGATGCCCGGGTCGATGATAACGATGGTCTTGAAGCCATCCTCGGCCAGTTCCTGCACCATCTTCTTCGGCTCGGGGAAGTGCTCCGGGCTCCAGGTGAAGCAGCGGTAGCCATCCATGTAGTCGATGTCGAGGTAAAGCGCGTCGCAGGGAATCTGGCGCTTCCGAAACTCCGCACCGATGCCGCGAAACAACTTTTCGGGGTAGTAGCTCCACTTGCACTGGTGGTAGCCCAAGGCCCACAGCGGAGGCAGTTCGGGCGTGCCGGTAAGGCAGCGGGTGTAGTCCTGCGTGACTTCGGTGAGCGTGGGGCCGTAGATAAAGTAGAAGTTCATCTCGCCGCCGTGGGCCCAAAAGCTGGTCACGTCGGCGCGCTCGGCCGCGAAGTCGAAGTAGCTCTTAAAGGAATTGTCGAAGAAGATGCCGTAGGCCTGCTTTTGGTGCAAACCCAGAAAGAAAGGAATGTTCTTGTAGAGCGGGTCGGAGCCTTTGACGTAGCCGTAGGTGTCGGAGCCCCAGTTACAGAAACGCTGCCCGCGCAGGTTCATGTTAGCAGGCTTATCGCCGAGACCGAAATAGTGCACGCCGGCCTGCACCTGCTGGCTCATCTTCACGATGTCATTGCCGGTCTCGTAGTCGTACTCCCAGTGGAAACCCTTTTCGTACTCGCAGAGCACCGTGCCGGAGCGGTTCATCAGGCGCACGTGCATGCCTTCCCGGCCCACGATGCAGATTAGGCGGCCGGTGGTAAGGCGGTAGTGGTCGTCTTTCTCCACAAACTCCAGCAACGTGGGCGCCTGCCGCTGGGGCACACCGCCCTCGAAGGCGTAGCTAAAGTCTGGGGCGAAGTAGCCGTCGGTGCTGTAGCGGAAGCGAATTATTTTATCGGTGATGACCTGCACGAGCAGCACCACCCCGTTGTCGCTGGTAAAGCGGAAATCCGCCTTCCCCGGAACGACTTCAGCTCGTACGACCCGGCCCGGAAAAAATTCCTGCTTGGCCTTCTGAGCCAGGTCGTTAATCATGTAATTATTTTCCTGAATCGTGGTATTGTCCATGTCAGTTCAGGGTTGCGGCAAACTAGGTGAAAAAAGAAGGCCCGGCTGGGGTTAACAGCCGAGCTAGCCCGCAAGGTAAGCAGGTTTAGGGCGATTATAGTTGTTTGCCCGCTGCGCTCATGCTAGGTTCGTGGCACACGTATACAGCTCATGCCTATGACTGCCACTGCCCCTTCCTCCGTGCTGTTGCTGGCCTGGGACCATACGTCCGAAGCGCTGCCCCTCTCCCAAGCCCTACCTAACCCCGCCAATTCGCAGCTTTGGCTGTCGGAGCCGCTGGGAGCCGGGGCCACGCCCGCTGGCCTGACCGTAAAACTACTGGGCCGGGAAATTCCTGCGGGCTCCGCGCTGCAAGGCGTAGGCCAGGTAGCTCCCGCGGCGCCGTACCTCGGCAGCAGTTCCGCGCCTGCGGTCAGCTTTGCCGGTACGCCGGCCCCGGTTCGGGTGCCGGCTGCGCCGTACGCTGGCGCCACGCACAAAGTGCCCGCCGAGCCGCTCACGCCGCCGCCAGCGACCGGAGAGCCTGGCCCGGCCGAAACCGCCGAGCTGGCCAACGAATTTATCTTGCCGCCGGTGCCAGAGCTACCGCCCGCACCACCCGCCGACCACACGGAGCCAACCCCGCAGCCCGTTGCCCCCCCTGCGTCGGTAGTAGCGCCCGATCCTCAACCCACGCTTACCGCTTTTCCGCCTATCGAGAACCCAGCGGTGCCCGAGGCGCATGCCCTGCTCGATACGGTGGAGGAAGATGGCGACGATTTGAACTTCCGCATCATTCAGTATGCCCGCCACGCCGCGCGGCTGGCGCACGATGCTACCTTTGAGGTAGTATTTGCACCTGATTGGCCATCTTGGCTGGCCGGGGTCGAAATTCGCCACCTCACGCGCCGGCCGCTGGTGTTGCGCGTCACTCAACTGGCCGCCGACCGCACCACGGCCTCTACCCGCGGCTGGGGCGAGGCGCTGGAGCGGCTTACCCTGCCCCACGCCGACCGTATCTTGGTATCGGATCAGGGTACGGCCGACCGTCTTTGCGCGATGTACCGTATTCCGGCTGAGCGGGTGCACGTGCTGGCGCCTGGCTCCGCTCCCGACCTCGCTGCCGCTCTCGTGCTCGAGGCTCGTCTTCCCGCTTAATCGTTCCCTTTGCCCTTCCCTGCGTTATGTCCCAAGTCCCGCCTTTCACCCCCGAACACACTTTTGAAGCCACGCTCGAGCTCGACGGCGAAAGCGGCGGCGTGTTCCTGCTGATTCCCTTCGATGTGAAAGAAGTGTACGGCACTCGCGGACAAGTGAAAGTGCTGGCTACCTTCGATGGGTTTCCCTATCAAGGTAGCCTTACCCCCCTTGGCGACGGGCATCACGTCCTGATTGTGCCGCGCACTATCCGCAACGCCATCGGCAAAAGCTGGGGGGAAGATGTGCACGTAGAACTGGCCCAGGACACGGCCCCGCGCGTGGTGGAAATATCCGAGGACTTTGCCCGCGCCCTGGCCGCGGTACCGGGCAGCCGCGAGAAATTCGATCAGATGTCGTACACGCATCAGCGCGAATACACCCGCTGGATAGAGGCCGCCAAGAAAACAGAAACGCGCTATGAACGCATGCGTAAGGCCGTGGAAATGATCAGCGCCGGCAAGAAACGGGGCTAGTATTCGCACCGCAGCCTAAGCTTGCTACCAGCTGGCAGCTGTACTCACTGTGCTTCGGGTGACGAAGCAAGAGCTAGCAGTACTGTTGCGGCAGTAACCCAAGAGCCACCGTACCAAACACAAACGCGCCCCAGGTTCTACTCTGAACCTGGGGCGCGTTTTTCAGCTAGGCCGTTACCTACTTTACTCGTTGCAGCACCTGTGCGGTGCGCGTGGGCAGATACAGGCTCAGGAAAGGCGTGCCGTGCTCGTCGGGCAGCGTAAAGTGCTTCACATCGGTGGCGATGCGACCGAAGCCACCGAACTGCAGCGCGTCGGAATCCAGTACGGGGGCATAGCTGCCGGCAGTACCGGCAAAGAACCGATAATCGGGCAGGCTGCGCTCGGGGTGGAAGTTGAAGATAAAAACCAGTCCGCCACGCTCGAAGGCCATGACTTTGTTGTCTTCATCGAGGTGGAGCAGGCGGCTGGCGGCGGCGAGGAAACGCGTGCGGCGTTCCAGGGCTATCATGGACTGATCGAACTGCAGCCAGTTTTGGTAGTACAGGTCGGGGTTATCGGCCAAGGACCACTGCCGGCGGGCGTGGTGGTGGCTCCAGTCGTTGCCCTGGCGCGGAAAGTCAACCCATTCGGGGTGGCCAAACTCGTTGCCGATGAAATTCATGTACGCCTCGCCTCCAGCACCCAGCGTCACCAAGCGAATGAGCTTGTGCAGGGCGATACCGCGGGTGGTGATAATATCGGGCTCCCGCAGGCGCGACATGCTGCTGTAAATGCGCTCATCAAGCAGCCAGTGCGACAGGGCTTTGTCGCCGACCAACGCCTGATCGTGCGACTCGCAGTAGGCCACGGTTTTTTCGCCCGCGCGGCGGTTGGTAAGCTGATGCCAGAGGCCGCCCATGCTCCAGTCTTCGTCGCGGGTGTGCTTCAGCAGCTTGATCCAGTAATCGGGCAGGCCCATGCCCAGGCGGTAGCCGAAACCCAGGCCGCCCTCCGCTACGGGGCGCGCCAGGCCGGGCATGCCGCTCATGTCTTCGGCAATAAGCAGGGCTGATTTCTTGACTTCCTTCACCAGGGTCGTAGCCATCTGTAAGTACAAAATGGCGTCCTCGTCGGCTTCGGGACCGAAATATTGGGCGTAATCAGTAAAGGCTGTGCCCTCACCGTGGTGGTGGTAGAGCATGCTGGTGACGCCATCGAAGCGGAAGCCGTCGAAGTGAAACTCCTCGAGCCAGTAGCGCAGGTTGCTCAGCAGAAACTGCTGCACCTCGGGCCGGCCGTAATCAAACAGCAGCGAATCCCAACCTGGGTGCTGACCCCGTTCGCCGGGGTGGAAATACAGGTTGCCGGAGCCGTCGAAATTGCCGAGGCCCTCGGCTTCGTTTTTGACGCTGTGCGAGTGCACCACGTCCATCACCACGGCCAGACCACGGCGGTGCGCCTCGTTCACGAGGTACTTCAGGTCCTCGGGAGTGCCGAAGCGGGCCGAGGGCGCAAAGAAATTGGCCACGTGGTAGCCAAAGGAGCCGTAGTACGGGTGTTCGGCTACGGCCATGAGCTGCACCACGTTGTAGCCATCGGCCTGAATGCGCGGCAGGATGTGGTCGGCAAACTCGCGCCAGGTACCTACGCGGCCTTCTTCCAAGGCCATGCCTACGTGCGCTTCGTAAATCAGCGGCTCCTTCACGTAGTTGTTCACGCGAAACTGTTGGTCGGTCCACTGAAAAGCTTCTTCGGGACGCCATACCTGGGCTGCGAAGTCCTTGGAGTGCTCATCCTGCACCACACGGCGCACGGTGGCGGGCAGCCGGTCTCGGTGGCCATTGGCGGCTACCACGTGCAGCTTGTAATGCGAGCCGTGCGTGAGGTTGGGGAAGGTTTTTTCGCTGAGGAAGGTTTCCCATACACCGTCGGGGCGGCGGGTAAGTGGGGTGTAGTGCCGGTCCCACTCGTTGAAGTCGCCCATCACAGACACAGCCTCAGCGGCCGGGGCCCACTCACGCACCCAGTAGCCACGGCGGCGCACATCGTAGTGCAGGCCTAAGTGCTGGTGGCGGCAGGCGTAGCGGCTGAGGGAGCCACATTCCAGGTGTATTTCGGTCAGGCGCGCCTCCAAACGGTCGAGGCGGCGCTGAATAACATCGGCGTAGGGAGCCAGCCAGGGGTCTTGCTGCACCAAGGGCAGCGCCGTAACGGCAGTAGCAGTAGATTCCATGCGTACAATGTGTTAAGCCCTAAAGGTACGCGCCGTTGGCTTTTGTCAAGCCGATGGCCGCAGTGGCTTATTTCTTAAATAAACTACACAAATAAAAGACACCTATCCGATTCATCCGCAAGCGGTTGCTGGCACTAAACCTTCGCAAGCCAACGATACAACCGTAAGTGGCGCGGAGTGGTACTGCGCGGGCGGCTGCAGGCCGCCATCCGGGATTGGGCTGTTCGGGTAGCAGTCCCAAAAGCATCGAACGTCCATTGGCGCCTTAAAAGCCGCGTCTCCCCTCTTAATTCTACTCCACTACTACCAGCTCCACGCGGCGGTTTTTGCGGCGGTTGTACTCGTTGTCGTTCGGCGCTACAGGCTTGCTGCCGCCATAGCCGATGGTTTGCAGCCGCGCAGCCACTATGCCCTGCCCCACGAGGTACTGCTGCACGTGCTGCACGCGCTCCTCGCTCAGCTTCACGTTTAGCTTCGGGTCGCCTTGGTTGTCGGTATGGCCTTCGAGACGAATTTTGAGGTCCGGATTGTCCTTGAGCACCTGCACGAGGCGGTCCAGCTCGGGCATGGAAGTGGGCAGCAGGTCGGGCTTGCTTTGCTTGAAAAACAGATTATTGAGGGCAATGCGCTGCCCCGCTGACAAAGGCACCAGTTGCAAGTCGCGGGTGATTTCGCCGAACTGCGTGTTGCTGGTCAAGTTGAGCGTGTCGGCAAGGGGCAGAAAGCCAGGGGCAGTGGCGCGTAGTGTGTAAGTGGCCCCGGCAGGCAGGCTAAGTTGGTAGTTGCCACCGGTAGCGGCATTGGCCTGACCCACGGCCGTGTTTTTGGGCTGCAGCTCGGCTTTTATTTCGGCTACGATGGGCTGCCCCGTGCGGGCATTGAGTGCCCGGCCGCGCACGAGCAAGGTAGCCTTGGGGCGCAGGGCAAGCGGCAGCGCCACCCGAAACAAGTCGTAGGAGCCGCGCTCATTGGTCCCGACGAGGAAAGCGTAGTCGCCGGAAGCCGTGACGCTGAAATAGCCGTCGTCCTGCAGGGTATTGACGCCGGGGCCGAGGTTCAGCGGCTCGCTCCACTTGGTCCAGCTTTCATCGAGGCGCTGGGTCACAAAGATGTCGTCGCCGCCGAAACCGGGGTGGCCGCTGGAGGCGAAGTACAAGGTCTTGCCATCGGGAGCTAGAAAAGGCGCGTAGTCGTCGCCGGGCGTGTTGATGGTGGCACCTAGCGGCTTGGGCTCGGTCCAGAGGCCGCTCGGGGTGAGGTGGCTCACGTACAGGTCGCACTTTTGCGGGTGCGCGGGCGCGTCGAGGGCCAGCAGCATCACGTTGCCGGAAGCGGCCAGGAAGTAGTCGGCGCGCTCGGCGGCGGGCGGCAGGGCCCGAAACCGCACCTGCTCGGGGGCACCCCAGGAGCCATCGGGCCGGCGGCGGGCCATGGAGGCACCGCGCTCGGGCCGGGCCGAACCGTCGGCCTGGTACAGGTTCATGAGCAGGGCCGTGTTGCCGTCGGGCGTGATGCTTTCCACGGCGTTGTTGCCCTCGTTGTTGAGCGGGCGGCCCACGGAGCGCACGTCGGCGTAGCGGCCATCGGGCTGGCGCTGCGCCACGAAGATGTCCAAATTGAGCGCCGTACCCTGCTGCACATCGCGGGCAAAGTACAGGTAGCGGCCGTCGGGGCTCACGCGCGGGTTGGTTTCGCGCAGATCGGGCTCATTGATGGCGGCGCCCAGCGGCTCGCGCTGCATGGTCAGGGGCAGATTGGGTGCGAGGCGGATGCTGGCCCGGTGCCAGATGCGCAGGCGGTCGAGGCGCAGCTCGGTTTCGCGGCTGGCGTAGGGCCCGGCATCGGTGCCGAAGGTGCGCGCAGCGTTCTGCTTCCACACTTCCGCGCCGTCGATGTAGTAGCGAGCTTCGCCGCCGTGCACCAGCACGCGCAAGGCGAGCGGCTTGCCCGCCGCGCCGGGCACGGGCGTGGCGGGGCGCAGCTCCTCCCATTTGCCTTTTTGCCAGCGGCCGATAACGTAGCTGCGGCCGTCATTTTCGAGGGCGAAGACATTGCCGTTGTTTTCATCGGCGGCGCCCCACAGCAGACCGCCGCGGCCGGCTCCGCTTTGCTGCACGGTGGCTTCCAGCGCGTAATCACCGCTGAGGCTGAGCGGCAGCGTTTTCAGCTCCGTGCTGACGTTGCGCCGGTTTTGCAGGCGGTAAGTGCCGCTTTCCAGACTGAAGGTGCAGTCCTCGGTGCGCCCGATGCGCCAGCCCTGCCGGTTGTCATCGAAGGTATCGTCGAGCAACAGGTTGGGCGGCAGTGCCTGGGCGGCGGCCGTGAGGGGCAGCGCCCCAAGCAACAAGTGCAATAGACGGAAACGGTGGCGCATGGGAGGCAGCGGGCAGTGAGCAGCGACGGGCAAGAAAGCATGAATGACTTTTAAGCCGCCACGTGTCAATCCAAAAACACTCACCCGTGTAACTTAGCTGCATGCTCCACCGCTATTTGCTTTCCCTGAGCCTGGCTGCGTTCCTGGCCACGGCACCCGCTTGCCAGCGACCGGCTGCTTCCTCAGCGTCCGATACTACTGCCGCTCCCCTGCCCCAAACCGCTTCCCCCGTTACGGCGCGGCAGGCCATGGTGGTAGCGGCGCACCCGGAGGCTTCGCGCATCGGGCTGGAAGTGCTGCGAGCAGGCGGCAATGCGTATGATGCAGCCGTAGCGGTGCAGTTTGCCTTGGCCGTGGCGCTGCCCGCCGCCGGCAATATCGGTGGCGGGGGCTTCGTGGTGTACCGCGGGGCCGATGGCTCGGTAGGCGCGCTGGATTTTCGGGAGAAAGCGCCGCTGGCTGCCTCGCGGGATATGTACCTCGATGCGCAGGGCAACGTGCGCCCCGGCCTGAGCACCGACGGGCACCTGGCGGCGGGCGTGCCGGGCACGGTGGCGGGCATGGAAGCCTTGCACAAAAAGCTGGGCAAACTGCCGTGGGCACAGCTGGTGGCGCCGGCCGCCGAGCTGGCCGCGCGCGGCATGACCCTCACCGCGAAAGAAGCCGCGGGCCTGAACCGTACGCAGGCTGATTTCCTGCGCCTCAACAAGCACGTACCGGTATACGCTCACCCGGAAGGTCGCCCCTGGCAAGCCGGCGACCAGATCAAGTATGCCGACTTAGCTGCCACCCTCGGCCGCATCCGGGACCAGGGTCGCACCGGTTTCTACCAAGGCGAAACCGCCCGTCTGCTACTCGCCGAGATGCAGCGCGGCAACGGTATTATCAGTCAGCAAGACCTCGACCAATACCAGCCCGTGTGGCGTACGCCCTTGCGCGGCCGTTACCGTCAGTACGAGGTAATCGGGATGCCACCGCCTAGCTCCGGTGGGGTGGCCTTGCTGCAGATGTTGCAGATGCTGGAGCCCTACGATTTGCGCAAACTCGGCTGGCACTCCGCCTCGGGCGTGCACCTCATCACCGAAGCCGAGCGCCGCGTGTACGCCGACCGCGCCACCTACCTCGGCGACCCTGACTTTGGCCGCGTGCCCGTAGCACAGTTGCTCGATGGGCAGTACCTGCGCCAGCGCATGCGCGGCATCACCCCTGATGGTGCGGCCACGCCTTCCTCGCAAGTACAGGCTGGCGAGGGGCTGATGGCCTACGAATCGGATCAGACTACCCATTACAGCATCGTGGATGCGCAGGGCAATGCCGTCAGCTGCACCACCACGCTCAACGGCAGCTACGGCTCCAAAGTGGTAGTGCAGGGTGCCGGCTTCCTGCTCAACAACGAAATGGACGACTTCTCGGCCAAGGCCGGTGTGCCGAACATGTACGGCGTCATCGGGGGGCGCGCCAATGCCATTCAGCCTGGCAAGCGCATGCTTTCCTCCATGACGCCCACTATCGTGACCGAGAAAGGCAAGCTGCGCCTCGTGGTGGGCACGCCCGGCGGCAGCACCATCATCACTTCCGTGCTGCAAGCCACGCTGAACGTGCTCGATTACGGCCTCGATGCCCAACAAGCCGTGGCCGCGCCGCGCTTGCATCACCAGTGGCTGCCCGACCACATCGATGTGGAAGCCGGTGCCCTCACGCCCACTGCCGAGGCCGAGCTGCAGCGCCGCGGCTACCGGCTGAACCCACGCTCCGCCTGGGGCCGCATCGACCTGATCGAACGGCGCAGGAATGGCACTCTGGTAGGCGGCGCCGACCCACGCGGCGACGACACGGCCGTCGGGTATTAGCAAGCCTGCTTGCGCCCAAGGCAACGTCAGCAACTATAGGGCCCACGGTTCACAAGCTAGCAACACCCATTGCAAACAATCCGGAAATAAAAAAGCCCCGCCAACGAATGGCGGGGCTTTTTTGCTGTATGCCAAAAGGCCGTGGAGCCCTTCCCGCGTTAATTCTTCAAATACTCCGCGGCGGTCTTGTTCTGAGGATTCAGTTGCAAGGCACGGGCGTAGTTCTGAGCGGCCAGCTTTTTGTTGCCGAGGGCGGCATAGGTTTCAGCCAGGCTGTCGTAGGTATTGGCGCTATTGGGGTATAGGCGCACGTTGAGCTGAAACACGGACAGGGCGGCGGCCAGTTGGTCTTGCCCCACCAAGGCGTAGCCCCAGGAGTTCACGTCGGCTTCCTTCAGTTGGTAATTAGGGTTTTGGCGCTTGGCATTACGAACTTCCGCTTCCGCGTGCTGAAAACCACGCTGTCGCAGCGTGCGGTGCAGCTCCCGCACTACGGGTGGCAAGCCAAAGCCATCGGCTGCGCGCATGTCGGGGATGTAGCAGGCCGCCAGCTCGTCGATAAACCGTTCGGGGCTGGCGCCCTGCAGGTTGGTCAGCACGATGATGGCCAAGTCGTCGTCGGGGTAGAGGAATACCGCTGAGCGGCCGCCCCCTACGGGCGCCACGGCGCGGTGCTCGGCCCTGTCGACGGTCGGCCAGCCGAGCGCGTAGCCGTTGAGCTTGCCGCCGAAGCTGCGCTGCGAGCCGTCGTTGAGGCGGCCGGCAGTCCAGAGCGTAGTGAGGCTGACGGGTTGCAGCAGTTTGCCCTGTTGCAGGGCAATTACCCAGCGGGCCACATCCTCGGCGCTGGAGCTCATGCCCGCCGCCGCGCGCAACGAGGGCGGAAATACTTCGAACAGGTTGCGCAGCTCCTTCCCGCGGCGCACCTGCCCGTCGATGTATTTGGTAAAGGTATAGCCACGGGCCATGTGGGGCAGCACGTCGTGGGCGTCGCCGGAGCTGGTGCGGGGCATGCCCACTACCTCGATTTGTCGCTGCCGGATAAACTGAGCGAAAGGCTGACCGCTGAGCTTATCGATGAGGCGACCCAGCAGCAGGTAGTTGGTTTGGTTGTAGGCAAACCGCTGACCGGCGGGGAAATCCAGCGGCTGCGTTTGTACCTGAGCCCAAGCGGCTTTTTCATTGTTCTCGGTCACCATCGCATCCTCGGGCATGATGTCGGGCAAGCCGGAGGTGTGCGTGAGCAGTTGCCGCACCGTAACCGGATGCCAGGAAGCGGGCAACTCGGGCAGGTAGCGCCCCACCGGCGCGGAAAGGTCGAGCTTGCCGGCTTCCACAAGCTGCATTGCCGCCACACCCACGAAGGCCTTCGTGATGGAGTTGAGGAAAAAGCGCGTTTGCGTGGTCACCGGCACCGAGTCCTGCACGTTGGCCAGGCCGTAGTTGCCTAGCTTTTCGATGCGGCCGTGGCGCACCACGGCCAGCTGCAGCCCCGGCACGCGCAGTTGGCGCATAGCCTGTTGCACCAGAATATCCACGCTGTCGGCGGGTGCCTGCGCTTGTACGGCGGCGGGCCAGCTGAGCAATACGGCGATAGCGCCGCTCATAATAAACGAGAATAGGCGGAGAGGTTTCTTCACTAGGCTTCGGTAATGAGTGAGAGCAGGTATGTAAAGCGACGCCGCAAGTGCTATACCGCGCTTTTGGTTGGGCAGATGCCTGCGTTTGATACACAGTTGCCCAGCTGAAGAATATTCAGCGTGATAATACCTAATCACTCAAAACATGTACCCGACCGGAGCCTGAGCAGAAACCCTAGCCTTTGCTTTTAGCGCAGCTCATCAGCCGCGCTGTTTAGGGCTGTGCTGAGTTGCTGAATATCGCCGCCCGGCCCACCAATGCTTTCGGCGGCCCGCTCGGTGTACTCGGCCAGCGTTTGGAGCGACTGGCGCACGCGGGCTTTATCGGGTTTGGAATCCTGGAGCAAGTCGTTGAGGCGGTCCAGCTCGGAGGCGATGTCGGAAAGCTGGTTGTTTTCGGAGCGGCGCAGGGCCTGAGCCCACTCGCGGATGTATTGCCGGGCCTGCGGCGCCTGTTGGAGCAGGTCGCCTGCTTGCAAAGCCTTCAGGGTGGCGTCGAGCTGCGGGGCACTTTCGGGAGCGGAGGATTGCATGATCGGGAGGTGTGGTTGAATGAAATACGTCTACCTAAGCGTACGCCATCCGGGCCAGGCCGTTGTCTGACCGAGCCTTCAAGTCGATTTATTGCTGAGTTTATTTGCACAGTCAACGTATTGCAAGCTCACTTTCAGCGTCTAGCAGCAGCTCCTCGGCTTTTCACGTTCGAGCTTTTTCCCTTGATGCAAGCCGAAAGCGTATTTTGCTGACCTAAGCCTCTTTTTGCCCCTGCCGATGCCCGCGCATTTACGCCGATTGCTGCCGCTGCTATTTCTTTCCGCTGCCACTCCCGCCCTGGCCCAGCGCGAAGGCAACGCCCCGCCCACGTCCGATCCTTTTCAGCGGCCCGAGGCCCCGGCTAGCAGCATCGGTGATTACCAAAGCCACGTGCTGCAGGGCCGGGTGCTTACCGTTCGCACCACGGCCGGCGCCATGGTGCGCGTACAGCCATGGTTTGCACCCGGGGCTGGCTTCAGCGGCGAGGCCTACCGCGTCGATTTCTTTCCCAGCGGCTCGCCCGCCCCGAATGATTCGTCGGTGAGCCTACGCCTGCGCCGGCCCATCACGGCTTTCACGCCGGCGCCGGGCCGTGGCCAGGCCATTACGCAGGAGCCGCAGCTGCAGCAATCGGCGCAAGCCTTGCGCATCAATCCGCAACCGCTTGGGGGCCTGCTCGAAATAGTGGTGCAGAAAAGTCCCTTGCGCCTCACCTTCATGCGCGGCGCCGACACACTGCTGGCCGATGCCGGCGGCCTGTACGCCCGCCAGGCCACGGCGGCTACCGGCCCGGGCGGTGCGGGTGTGAGCTTTCGGCTAAGCCCGCACGAGCACCTATATGGCACCGGGGCCCGCGCCCTACCCGTAGACCGCCGCGGCCAGCGGCTGCGCCTCTACAACGAAGCCCACTACAGCTACCAGAACGGCGAATCGACGCTCAACACCACCTTGCCGGTGGTGCTGTCGAGCCGGGGCTACGGGCTGTTTTTCGACAACCACGCGCCCGGCGTATTTGACCTCGGCGCCACCGAGCCGGGCGTGCTCCGCTACGACGGCGAAGGTCTGCAGCAGCTCTCTTACTTCCTGCTTGTGGGCGAGGCGCCGCGACTTAACGCCGGCACCGACGTAGAATCGCAGCCCTTTCAGCAGGTGCTGGAAGCTTACACCACCCTCACCGGCACGCAGCCGCTGCCGCCGCGCTGGGCGCTGGGCCTGCTCCAGAGCCGCTTCGGCTACCGCACCCAGGCCGAGACTGAAGGCATCGTGCGGAAGATGCGCGCCGGCAACTTTCCCATCGACGGCGTGGTGCTGGATCTGTATTGGTTTGGCGGCACCAAGCAGCAGGGCGACTTCGCGTGGCAACGCTCGCAGTTTCCGAACCCGGCGGGCATGATGCGCGGCCTGGATTCGGTCGGCGTCAAGACCATCATTATTTCTGAGCCGTACGTGATGCGCACCTCCCGCAACGATGAGTTGGTGCGCAACCGCAACCTCGTGGGCCGCGACAAAAACGGCCAGCCCTACACGGTGGAATCGTTCTGGGCCGGGCCGGCTACGCTGCTGGATATGTTCCGGCCGGCCACGCGCCAGTGGATGTGGCAGCAGTACGACCGGCTGAAGCAGGACGGCGTGGGCGGCTGGTGGTTTGATTTGGGCGAGCCGGAAAACCAGCCCTTCGACATGGTATACGACGACGGCACTACCCGCCAGATTCACAACGCCTACGGCCAGGCCTGGGCGTCTATCCTGAGCGACAATCACGCCGCCAAGTACCCCAATGAGCGTTTGTTCCTGCTGGCGCGCTCGGGCTGGGCAGGCATGCAGCGGCACAGCATCTTCCCATGGTCGGGCGACATTAACCGCTCGTGGTCGGGCTACCAGGCGCAGGTGCCCATCATGCTCGGCATGGGCCTTTCGGGCGTGGGTTACATGCACTCCGATGCCGGCGGCTTCTGCGTGGGGCCCTACGATGCCGAACTGTACACGCGCTGGCTGCAACATTCGTCGCTCTCCCCCATTCTGCGCCCGCACGGCGAAGGCGTGCCGCCCGAGCCCATCTACTACCCCGAGCCGTACCAAAGCATCGTGCGCCGCTACGTGCGCCTGCGCTACTCGCTGCTGCCCTACCTCTACACCCTTGCCCACGACAATACCATCACGGGTGCGCCGCTGGCCCGGCCCATGAACTACGAGCACCCCACCGACGAGCGGTTGGCCAACCTCAACGACCAATATATGCTCGGCCGCGACCTGCTGGTGGCGCCCGTGACGCAGCCCGGCCAGCGCCGCCGCAACGTGGTGCTGCCCCGCGGTACTTGGGTTGATTTTCGCACCGGGGCGCCCGTGCGCGGCAACTGCACCATTGGGGCCAGCGCCCCGCTGAATGAGATTCCGCTGCTGGTACGCGGCGGCGCGCTGCTGCCCATGTCACCCATCGGCCCAAATACCACGCAGGCCTCTACCGACACGCTCTACGTGCGCTACTACGCCACCAGTGCCGTGCGCTACTCAGAAAGCAAGCTTTACGAGGACGACGGCCGCAACGCCCGCGCCCTGCCGCAGGAGCAGTTCCGTCGCTGGGCCCTGCGCGCCAACAACACCGGCGCCGAGCTGCAGTTGACCCTCGGCAAGGAGCTGTACAGCGGCAATGGCTACCCCGGCGAGCCAGCCAAGCGCACCGTGCAATGGTGGATTCCGCGGGTGGCCGCAGCACCGGTCTCGGCCACGCTCAACGGCCAACCCTTGGCTTCCTCGGCCTGGCAGTACGATGCCGCCACCCACACGCTGCGCATCAACACCCCGCAGCCGCGCGGCCAAAACGTGGAACTGGCGCTGCGCGGTCTGCGGCTGCTGCCCGCCGCCGCCGCACAGCCCGACCGCTCGCCCGTGGCCTTCACCCTGGGCGCCGTGGCCGACCGCAGCACCAGCGGCGGCACCGAAGTGCAATACCAAGTGCATACACCCGGAGTGTACACGGTGCACGTACGCGACGCCGCTGGCCGCGTGGTGCGCACCCTGCCGGCCGAGGCTGCCACGCCCGGCGAACGGCGCCTGCGCTGGGACACCCGCAACGACCAGCAGCAGCCCGTACCGGCCGGGGTGTACTACTTCGAGGCCCAAGGCCAGCGCCAGCGCATCCTGGTGATGCGGTAAACATCAGTAGTCTCGTCAGCCAGATACTTTCGGCATCACCCCTTAGCCACAACAGCCCCGCCGCCCGATTACGTATCGGAACGACGGGGCTGCTGGCGTAGCGCCGCTCAGCGGGCATGAAACAGAAGATTAAAGAGTGGCTGCGGCGCTATTTGCCGGCCGAAATCCTTTCCATCCTCGCCACGCTCGGCTGTGCGGCCTGGGCCTTTTGGGCTACTGATAACCGCCTGACCATGGCGCTGGCCGGCACCTGGGGCGGCAATGTGGCCTACTTCGGCTACCTGCTGCTGGCCGATGCGCTGCACGCCCGGCAAGTGCGGCACGGGCACGGGCAGCGCTACACGTTGCGGACATTCTGGAAGAACGTGCGGGCCCTGGCGGTGGAGTTTGGCGTGGCGGAGCTGGCCGACAGCTTCGCCATTCGGCCGGCGCTGATGTATTATCTGCCCCTGCTATTCGGCAATCTTTCCCTAGGGGTGCTGGCCGCCAAGCTGCTGGCCGACGTGACGTTTTACGTGCCGGCCATCATCAGCTACGAGCTCAGCAAAAAGCGCCTGCGGGATTTCCGCTGATTAGTGCCCGCTTTACGCCCCCCTCAGGCTACCGAAACAACTGGCTCGGCGGCTAGCGCCGTACGGAGCTTGCTCAGCAGCACCTCCGCAATTGCTTCGCCCTCGGGCAAGCCCTGCTGCCGCCACAGCTCTACGCCGCGCCGCACCAGCACGCTGGAAGGCAGCTTCGGGGCGTGGAAGCTGCGCACCACTACCGGGTGGCTTAGCTCGTCTACTTTCATTACCCGAATAGCCGTGCCCAAACGGCTTTGGAGCGCTTCCAGCGTAGCATTGGTGGAGGCGTGGCACTCCTGACAATTGCGACTGGCCACCGGCAGCAGCACCAGCAACACCGCAGGATCGGCAGGCGGTGAAAGCGGCTTGGATTGGGAGTCAGTCATGGCTTTAGGCTTGTTTACAATCGTAAAATTGGCCTTTCGGCGTATCGTTCTCTATGACATTCGTCATGATCCGGCCTGATAGCCATCATAATGGCCGCTATGAGGCCCTATCAACCAAAACAAGCTACACACGGCTACTTGGATAGTGCCCGGAAAACTACATTTGCGCCATGCTGTCTAATCCTTATACCAGTGCGCTTACCGATTTGCTGATCAATCAGGCGCCGGGCTTCGTGGGTATTTATGACGCGGCGGCGGCCTGGTTTATCCGCGTCAACCGCGCCGGCGTGGAGCTGCTGGGCTACCCGTCGGAAGAAGCCTTCGTGAACGACGCCCGCCGCCACCTGCACATCCAAACGCCCGCCAGCCAGGACTGGACCGTCCTGCTCGGTCAGGCCCGGCAGCTCGGCTCCCTAGAGGCCGATGTGCAGATCGGTAAGCGGGCCGACGGCAGCATTCCGGCCCGCTTGCAGCTCACGTACTTTCAGGTCAATGACCGCAGTTTCTACCTCGTGCACCTTACCGAGCAGGCCCGCCTGCTGCAAGCCGAGCGGGAGCTGGCCCAAAGCGTGAACCGCTTCGAGGCCGTAGTGGCCAACGCGACCATCGGCATTATCATGTGCGACCGGGCGGGCACCATCGTTTCGGCCAATCACATGTCGCACCAGCTGTTTGGCTACGCCGACGGCGAGCTGCTCGACAAAGGCATCGAGTTGTTGGTACCGATGAACATCAGCGGCCACCACGAGAAGCTGCGCGAGACCTTCAATGCCCGCCCCTCCATCCGGGCGATGGGCGCGCACCATGGCGACTTATCGGCCCTCCGCAAAGACGGGTCGGAGTTTCCGGTGGAAGTCAGCCTGAGCTATTTCTACATCGAAGACGAGCTGTTTGTGGTGTCTTACGTGCTCGACATTACCTATAAGAAGGAAGCCGAGCGGGAATTGATTGCCGAGCGGCAGCGCGTGGAGCGCCTCAACGCCGAGCTGGAGCAGAAAGTGGCCGACCGCACCCACGCCCTGCTCAGCACCCTGGAGCAGTTGGAGCAGCGCACCCACGAGCTGGCCCAGGCCCTGGCCGCCGAGCAGGAACTGGGCGAGCTGAAGTCGCGCTTCGTGAGCATGGCCTCGCACGAGTTTCGCACGCCGCTCACGGCGGTGCTCACCTCGGCCACACTCATCGAGAAGTACCCCGGCGGCGACCAGCAGGACAAGCGCCTGAAGCATTTGCAACGCATCCGCTCGTCGGTGAATCACCTGAACGATATTCTGGAGGAGTTTCTGTCGGTGGGCCGCATCGAGGAAGGCAAGATCGAGGCGCATCCTGTGCCGCTGGATATGCCCGCGCTACTCGACGACACCATCAGCAACGTGCAGGGCCTGCTGAAAGTCGGCCAGACCATCGACAAGCGCATCGACTGCCCCCGGCCGGTGCTGCTCGATCCGTCGCTTTTGCGCAAGGTGCTGGTGAATCTGCTTTCCAACGCTATCAAATATTCCGCCGACGGCTCTACCGTTACGGTGCGCGCTGCCTGCGCCAATAACCAACTCACCCTCACGGTGCAAGATCAGGGCGTGGGCATCTCGAAGGAAGACCAGGAGCATTTGTTCGAGCGGTTTTTCCGCGCCCGCAACGTCACCAACGTACCCGGCACCGGCCTGGGGCTGTATATTATTGCCAAGTACCTGGAGCTGATGGGCGGCAGCATTGCCCTTCAGAGCGAGCTAAACGTGGGCACCACCGTCACCATCACCATTCCCTATGAAGACCATCCTGCTGATTGAGGACAACGACCTCATCCGTGAAAACACCGCTGAAATTCTGGAGCTGGCCGGCTACGCGGTGCACACGGCCGAAAACGGCAAAGTGGGGGTGGAAAAAGCCTTGGGCCAGCGGCCCGATCTGGTCATCTGCGACATCATGATGCCCGTGCTCGATGGCTACGGCGTGCTGAACATCTTCAACCAGAACCCGCAGCTGGCCGGCGTGCCCTTCATCTTCCTGACGGCCAAAACCGAGCGCACCGACATGCGCCGCGGCATGGAACTGGGCGCCGATGACTACCTCACCAAGCCCTTCGACGAGGCCGAGCTGCTGAGCGCCATTACGGGCCGCCTGAACCGCTTCCGGCACCTCAAGCCCGAGTACGACCTGCAGCAGGAAGGCCTCACCGAGTTCCTGGACGACGCCCGCCGCGTGGCCAACCTCGACAGCCTCTCGCAGGACCGCAAGGTGCACACCGTGCGCAAAAAGCAGGACATCTATTCCGAAGGCGACGAGCCCACGCGCCTGTACTTTGTGAAGGCTGGCCGGGTGAAGACCATCAAGACCACGCAGGGCGGCAAGGAGCTGATAACGGGCCTCTACGGTCCCGGCGAGTTCTTTGGCTACATGCCCCTGCTGGAGCACACCAAGCACAGCGACTCGGCCGTGGCCGTGGACGACTCCGAGCTGATTTATATTCCGAAGGATGACTTTACGCAGCTGGTCACCCGCAACCCCGAAGTGGGTCAGCACTTTATCCGGCTGCTGGCGGGCCGCGTGAGCGAGCGGGAGCAGCAGCTGCTGTCAATGGCTTACAACTCCATCCGTCGCCGCGTGGCCGATGTGCTGCTGCGCATGCACGAGCAGGCCACCACCGAGCCCGCGGCCGGACCCATCCAACTCTCGCGCGACGACATGGCCGCCGTGGTGGGCACCGCACCCGAGTCGCTAATCCGGACGCTGAGCGAATTTAAAAACGATGGCTACATCGAGCTGACCAACAAAACCATCCGGGTGCTGCAGCCCGAAAAGCTGCGCCGCGCCAATTGGTAAGGAATGTAAGAACGATATTAAGAGCCTGGCTGAAAGCCGGCCAGGGCCGATAAGAACGTCATGTCGAGCGCAGTCGAGACATCTCGCTCGATAGTATTTTCTTCGTTGAACTGATTAAACCAGATTGGGTACTGCTAGGGCTAGTTACCGAACTTGATTTAATTAGTATCGGACGTCAGCACGCGAGATGTCTCGGCTGCGCTCGACATGACGGGCTGTTGGATTTTCGGATAGGCGCTACGCGTGCAGGTACACCCGGAACGTACTGCCTTGCCCCTCCTGGCTTTCCACTTCCAGGCGGCCACCGGCTTGCTCTACCAGTCGATTTACCAGGTACAGGCCCACGCCCGAGCCGGGCACATGGTCGTGGAAGCGGCGGAACAAATGGAACAGTTCGTGCCCGTGCCGGTCGAGGTCCATCCCCAAGCCGTTGTCTTGCACCATGAGCACAGGCACGCCGTTGTCGAGCTCGGTGCGAACCTGGATGCGTGTTTCCCGGCTGGGGTCGGCGTACTTCACGGCGTTCGACATTAGGTTGTACAGCACGGAGCGCAGGTTGGCCCGCACAAATAGCACCGCTGACACTGCCGAGAAATCCAGCTCCCAGGTGGGCGGCGCGACGCCCAGTTCCTGCACCGAGCGCATAACCTCCTCCACCAACGGCTGCAGCTGTACGGGCTCGGCCGGTAGGCGCTCGGCCTGGCGCTGCACCTGCACCACTTCGCCCAGCGAGTGAATGGTACTGAGCAGCTGGCTCAGAGAGTCATCCACCATGTAGAGCATGCGGTCGGCGTCGGGGTCGTGGAAGCTGGTGCCGTGCTTTAGCTCGTCGAACAGGCCGCGCAGGTTTTGCACGGGCTGCTTCAGGTCGTGGGAGGCGGCGTACACGAAGGTGTCCAGGTCGCGGTTGGTGCGGGCTAGTTCAGCGTTCTGCACCTGCAGGGCCTCACGCAGGGTGTGCTGCTCGTGAATATCGGTACAGGTACCAAACCACTGCGCATCGGGCTGGCGGTCGGCGTCGTTCAGCAGGCGCGCCTGCACCAGAAACCAACGGTACTCGCCGCTGTAGCGGCGCAGGCGGTACTCGCCCTCGAATACGTCGTCGGCTGCCAGCAGGGCTTGCTCCCATTTGGCGGTGGCTGCTTCCTGATCGTCGGGGTGCAGCAGCTCCTGCCAGGCCCGGCCGTGCCACTCGTCGCACACAATGCCGGTGTAGTCCACGGTGCGGCCGTCGCAGTAGGTGAGCAGACCGGCACTATTAGTTGTCCAGACGAGCTGCGGAATGCTTTCCATGAGCACGCGGTACTGCAGCTCACTGCGCTGCACCTGCTCCTGCAGCTGCCGCATCTCGGTCACATCGGTATTGGTGCCAAACCAGCGCATTACTTCGCCCCGCTCGTTGCGCACGGGAAAGGCCCCCGACAGAAACCAGCGGAACTCACCGTCGTGGCGGCGCAGCGGGAAGGTGTCTTCCCAAGGTTGGCCGGCGGCCAGGTGCTGCTGCCACCGGGCAAGTACAGTCGGTAAGTGCTCAGGGTGTTGGACTTGCTGCCAGCCCCAGCCCTGCATCTGCTCCAGGGTGGTGCCGGTGTAGTCGTACCAGCGCTGGTTGTACCAGGAAATGTGGCCATCGGCCTCCGCTATCCAGGCCAGTTGCGGAATGGCATTGGCCATGGTGCTGAACTCGGCCTCGCGGCGGCGCAGCTGCTCGGCTACTTCCTGCAGCTGGGCATTGGCGGCGGCCAGCTCGGCAGTACGCGCCTGCACCATGCGCTCTAGTTCGGTGGGCGTGCGTAGCAGCAGGGCCTTAGGCAGGGCCCCCATCATGGCCCACACGGTCACCCACGACACGACGGCCGTCAGGAAGCGAAGCAGTCCACTGAGGCGGTATACTGGAAACCAGAAGATAACGGCATCGAGGAAGTGCGTGGCGCCGCAGGCGAAGATGAACAGGCCAAAAGCCCAGAATAGCCGATCGAAGGGCATGTCGCGGCGCTGCCGGATAAAGCTGATCAGCAAAAAGGGAATGGCGAAATAAGCGGCCCAGATCAGCAGGTCCGACACGATGTAGAGCCAGCCGTGGAAGTCCGTCCACTGACCGCAACGCCAGCGTGCCGGGAAACCCGTAGGATCGAGCAGCCGGCTGAAAAACTCGGCTACCTGATCGGCCAACGCAGGCGGGGCAGCGGGCCCTGGAGCCTGGCTTTTCGCCCAGGCCCCGGTAGCTAGCAGCAATGCGCCGGGCAAAAGCCCGATTTTATATTTCATAAAGAACAGACCAAAGCGGCATCCCTTGCCAGGAACAGAGCCAACAGACTTGCTTAAAGATACGCCGCTGAAGATTGGGCACCGCCAAGTTGGGCAAGGCGCAATTGCAGAAGCGTTGATTATATATATAATACAAGATACATTATCTAAATAGTGCAATTACGTATGTTTAGGCATGCGCTTGCTCCCCATCTTTTCCACCGGAATGCTCACGGCGGCTTTGCTTATCGGCTGCCAGTCCAAATCCACTGACGCCACGAAAAACCAAGACCCGAACTGCGCGCCCGTGCCGCCGGCGTTTCAGGTGAAACAGCCCGCGTGGGCCCGGCAAGCCAGCCTCTACGAGGTCAACATCCGGCAGTACACGCCGGAGGGCACCTTCAAAGCTTTCGAACAACACCTGCCGCGGCTGGAAAAGATGGGCGTGGGCATTTTGTGGCTGATGCCGGTGCACCCCATCGGGCAGCAGAAGCGCAAGGGCACGCTGGGCAGCTACTACTCCGTGCAGGACTACCGCACCGTAAACCCCGAAATGGGCACGATGGATGACCTGCGCCACCTTGTGCAAGAAGCCCACAAGCGCGGCATGCACGTGATTCTGGATTGGGTGGCCAATCATACAGCTTGGGACAGCAGGCTGGCCAAGGAACATCCGGAGTGGTTTACCAAGGACGCGCAGGGCCGCTTCGTGCCCCCCGTTTCCGATTGGCAGGACGTCATCGACCTGGATTTCAGCAAGCCCGAACTGCGCCAGTACATGACCGAGAGCATGGCCTACTGGGTGCGCGAGGCCGACGTGGACGGCTTCCGCTGCGACGTGGCCGGCCTGGTGCCCACCGACTTTTGGAACCATACCCGCCGCGAGCTGGAGAAAATCAAGCCGGTGTTTATGCTGGCCGAATGGGACGAGCTGCACGATCCGCCCTTCCTCAAGCCTGGCGAGTTCGACCCCAACAGCCGCCTGCTCGAACAAGCCTTCGACGCTACCTACGCCCTGCGCCTGCGCTATTTGCTCGACAGCATTGCCCGCGGCCAGCAGCCCACCGCGGCCATCGACCAGTACCTCCAGGTAGAGCGCGCCAAGTACCCGCCCTCGGTGTACTTGATGAACTTTACCACCTCGCACGACATCAATAGCTGGGACGGTACCGAGTACGAACGCCTCGGCGAAAATGCCCTGCCGCAGGCCGTGCTTACGGCCCTGCTTCCCGGCATTCCGATGGTGTACAGCGGGCAGGAAGCCGCCCTGAAAAAGCGCCTAAAGTTTTTCGACAAAGACCCCATCGAATGGAATAACTACCCGCTGGAGCGCTTTTACACCCAGCTGCTGCAACTCAAGAAGCGCAACCCGGCCTTGGCCAACGGCGACCCGTGCGGCCAGTTTACGCGCCTGCCCTCGCCCGAGGGCACCTATGCCTTCGTGCGCCACAAGAACAAGGCCTCGGTAATCGTGGCCGTAAACTTTACCGGCGAGCAAAAGGAAGTACGCATTCCGGCACCGTGGAGCGGCGACTTTTACGACGTAAATGCTGATCAGCTCTACCGGGTGGCGCAGGACATTACGCTGCCGGTATTTGCTCACAGCTACCGCGTGCTGGAGCAGCCTGCTTCGGCTACTTCTCAACCTTAACTCAGCTCGTATGAACGTTGTCATTCCGTAGCAGTGCGCGCTGGTGCGCGCTGCTACAGGACTGCCCGACGACCGACGGAAGCAAGTCTCTGACTTGCACGGAGCCACCGGCTACCTCGTTACTGGCTGCGCGCTTGCCGTAGCCCTGCGCAGCACTTGCCCAGCGCGGCGGCCGAGGTGCTTGCCTTGATTTACCGTGAGACGCCCGTTCACCAGCACGTACTGCATGCCGGTGCTGTACTGGTGCGGCTTGTCGTAAGTGGAAAGGTCCTGCACGGTAGCGGGGTCGAACACGACGATATCGGCGGCCATGCCGGGGCGTAGCAGGCCGCGGTCGAGCAGGCCGAAAGTTTGGGCGGGCAGTGAGGTCATGCGGCGCACAGCTTCTTCCAGCCTGATGACCTGCAGCTCACGCACGTAGCGGCCCAGCACGCGGGCATTGGACCCGTAGCCGCGCGGGTGTGGCACCCCCTCCTGCCACACCCGGACGGTAGCATCAGAAGCGACCATATTGAAGGGGTAGCGCATGATTTGCTGCACATCTTGCTCGCTCATGCCGTGAAACACCATACCGGCGTTGTGCTGCACTACCAGGTTCAGGATGGTTTCGGCCTCTTCCTTGGCGTGGTGCTTGCGGCCCAGGCGCTGGTTGATTTGCTCGATGCTGAGGCCGTTGTAGCTCGGCTCGGGTGGAAAGCTGGCCACCACGGCGTAGCTAAAGTGCTTCAGCTTGCGCTTGCGCAGGCGCTGCACCATGGACTCCACCGCGGCTTTGCGCACGGCGGGGCGGCTGAGCCGGGCTTTCAACGAGTCGCGTCCGTCGGCCTGCAGGGCATCCGGAAGCAGGGTGCTCAGGGAAGTGGAGCTGGCCGTGTACGGGTACTGATCGATGGTCACTTCCTGCCCCTGGCGGCGGGCTTCGTCGATGAGGTTCAGGAGCTCTCCCACGCGGCCCCAGTTGTGCTGTCCGCTGAGCTTAAGGTGCGAAATCTGCACCGGCATGCCGGCCTCGCGGCCCACGCGCAAGGCCTCCTGAATGGCCTGCGTGATACTGTCGCCTTCGCTGCGCATGTGGGTGGCATACACGCCGCGGTGCTGCGCGGCCACGCGGGCCAGCCGCACGACTTCGGGCGTGCGGGTGTAGGTGCCGGGAATGTAAATCAGCCCCGAGGAGAATCCCACGGCACCGGCCTGCATGCCCTGCGCCACCAGGGCTTCCATGCGTTGCAGCTCGGCCTCGGTAGGTACGCGGTTGGCGCCACCCATCACGGCGCGGCGGATGTCGTTGTGGCCCATTAGAGAAGCCACGTTCACCGAAAGCCGGGCGCTGTCGAGCACGTGGAAGTAGCGGCTAAGATCGAGGCGGGAAAAGCCGCAGTTGCCGGTGATTACCGTCGTCACGCCGTCGTAGATAAAGTTATCGGCCGTGGGCTGGCGCAGCTCATCGTCTTCGATGTGGGTGTGCACGTCGATGAAGCCGGGCGCCACAATGAGGCCTTTGGCGTCGAGCACGGTATCGGCGGGGTAATTGGCGGACAGGCGCCCGATGGCCAGGATGCGGCCGTTGTGCACGGCCACGTCGCCGTGGTACCAGGAGTTGCCGGAGCCGTCCAGGATGCGGCCGTTGCGGATGAGGATGCTGGCGCGGGGCTGCTGGGCTTCGGCCGTTAAGCCTGTCAATAACAGCGCGGCCCCGAGCAGCTTGCCGAACCATTTAAAGATCTGTTTGGCGAAGACCGGCGGGGCCACGTTAAACGTAGCCGAAGCCAGGGTAGTGGAGTCGGGAGCCTGCATAGTTGCGTAGGTACTCAGAAACGGGCTAGCGTACAAGCTTCGGCCGGCTTGGTTACGGCAGCATCGGCTTTGGAATGACGTGGGCGGCCACCCACACACTGCGCATACCCAACCAAGTGGCGCGGAGTAACACTCCGCGTGCGGCCAACAGCCGCCATGCTCAAGCCGCGCAGAACTGCCTTAGCGCCTGCATCGCCACGCGGAGTACCACTCCGCGCCACAGCACGTTTAAACCCTGGCCGCGCCCTGCGGTTGTTTACCTTCCTTCTTCCTGACTGACATATGCAACAACGTGAACTTGGCCGCTCCGGCCTTTCCATTGCGCCGCTGGTACTGGGCGGCAACGTATTCGGCTGGACGGCCGACGAGGCCACTTCCTTCCGGGTGCTCAACGCCTTCGTGGACGGCGGCGGCAACTGCATCGACACGGCCCACGGCTACTCCGTGTGGGTGCCCGGCCACACCGGTGGCGAATCCGAAACCATCATCGGCAAATGGCTGCAGCAGCGCGGCCGCCGCGACGATGTAATCATCGCCACCAAAGTCGGCTGGGAAGTAGCGCCCGACCAGAAAGGCCTGTCAAAAGACTACATCCTGCGCACCGTGGAGGGCTCGTTGAAGCGCCTCAAGACGGACTACCTCGACCTGTACCAGTCGCACAAAGACGACCCTACGGTGCCGGTGCACGAGCCGCTGGAAGCCTACGCCCAGCTAATCAAGGAAGGTAAAGTGCGCGCTATCGGAGCCTCCAACTTCTCGGCCGAGCGCCTCACCGAGGCCCTGCAAGCCAGCGAGCAGCACGGCCTACCGCGCTACGAAACCCTGCAGCCGCTCTACAACCTCTACGACCGTAGCGAGTTTGAGCAGCAACTCTTGCCCGTGTGCCAGCAGTTCGGCCTCGGCGTGATTCCCTATTACGGCCTGGCTGCCGGCTTCCTCACCGGCAAGTACCGCTCCGAAGCCGACCTAAAGAAAAGCGCCCGCGGCGGCGGCGTCGGCAACAAGTACCTAAACGAACGCGGCCTGCGCATCTTGGCGGCTGTGGATGAGGTGGCTGCCCACCAAGGTGCTACGCAAGCTCAGGTGGCCCTGGCCTGGATTATGGCGCAGCCGGGCCTTACCGCCCCCATTGCCAGTGCCACCAGCCCGGAGCAGGTGCAGGACATTTTGAAGGCCATGCAGTTGCAGCTCTCTGATCAGGATTTGCAGCAGTTGAAGCAAGCCAGCGAATAATAATTAAAGCTTGGAGCGCTGCTTGCGCTGGCCTTACCCAACACACGCCGGCCCCGCTACCAGATTAGTAGCGGGGCCGGCGTGTGTTGGGCGAACGGACTACTGCAGCCGGTACACGGCGCTGATGCGCAGCAACCGAGCCGAAGCGTCGTTGCTACCGCCATCGTAACTGCTGAGGTAATTTGTGAAGCCGCGCGAGTAGCTCAGCGACAACCCCATACGCTTGTAGTAAGCCGCGACGGTGCCGCGAGCCCGGGCATCCATCGTCGGCGCCTCGCGCTCATTGTTTACCCTCACCTCGAAACCATCTTCGTGGGTTGCCCACCCCTTATCCACCGACTTCAGCCCCCAGCCTAGCTCTGGGCCGGCAGCCACGTCCAGGTCCACCGAACCAGCCCGGAACCGGTGTCCGGCGAAAGCATAAGAGTTGATAAACTGGGTTTCGAGGTTGGAATGCCCCTCGGTAGCCCGACCCGGAAATCGATTGTACACTTGGTCGATTTCAACGCGGCTGCGGAGCTTATCATAGCCGGCCTGCAAGCCGAATACCGTACCGCCAGCTGTAACCCGCTGCACCTGCGCCGCCAGTCCGTATGAGAAGCCCATTCGGGCACCGTAAGGCGAATTGGTGTAGTCCGGCACCGAGGCTACGTCGCTCATAACGATGCCGGTGTAACGGGACGTGGAAATACCGGCGAAGTGAAAAAAGCCGGTGTTCAGGTGAGCCGAAAACTCCGTCGCTTGAGCTTGCGCAACCTGTGTGGCCATTCCCAGACCGATGAGTAATCCCAGAGCTTTCATAATGCTTTAAAACATAGATGACAATCAGCGCTGCTACCCTGGCTTCGGCTCCCGCACAAGCAGGCGCTCCTGAACCGGACTAGAGCTTACTGCTTGGCAGAGCCCGTTTGGGCTGCCACGGTTGCAGCCCAGGGGTTGATTTGGCAACGTTCCCGATAACGATTGCGCAGATAAAAGCAGGATCATCCTTGCGAGCCTGGTTTAAAGCTCCGATTATCAACCTGTGAGTGAGTGTGCTTACCCCGCGCTGCTGCTGAGCTATCCTGCCCCGGATGCGGCTCGGTAGCGGCGCGGCGGGCACGGCTCCCTTCATTTCCTTTCCCAAGTATGATTCACCGCTGCCTGCGATACGCCGCGGCGCTGGTGCTGTTGGGCCTGCTGGCCTTTAGTGCCCCCGCCCCCAAGAAGATTACCGTGTACCTGATCGGCGATTCTACCTTGTCGATCAAAGAAGTAAAAACCTACCCCGAAACCGGCTGGGGAATGCCCTTCACGGCCTTTTTCGACGAAACGGCGACCGTGGATAACCGCGCCATGAACGGCCGCAGCACCCGCACCTTTCTGGCCGAAAACCGCTGGCAGTCCGTAGCGGCCGCGCTGAAGGAAGGCGACTACGTTTTCATCCAATTTGGGCACAACGACGAGGTGCCAACCAAAAAGAGCTACACCACCGAGGCCGAGTTCCAGCAGAACCTGTTGCGCTTCGTGACCGAAACGCGGCAGAAAAAAGGCCTGCCGGTGCTGCTGACGCCGGTAGCTCGCCGCAAATTCAACGAGGCGGGCAAGGTAGTGGGCACCCACGAGGCCTACGCCGAGCTGGTGCGCAAGGTGGCCAAGGCCAACAACGTTCCGCTCATCGACCTAGACCGCAGCAGCCAGGCGCTGCTGCAGCAATTTGGCGTCGAAAACTCTAAGCTGCTGTTCAACCAACTGGCGCCCGGTGAGCACCCCAACTACCCTGACGGCCGCGACGACAACACCCACTTCAGCGAGCTGGGCGCCCGCAAAATGGCCCAGCTGGTACTGGCCGACATCCGCACGCTAAAGCTGGAACTAGCCGACCGCATCGTGAAGCGCGAAGTAAAAACCGCCGTGGACCCGCAAGCCCGGTAAATGCAGCCGCCAAGCGCGGAGCAGGCAACTCGGCACCAACTCTTACCTCCCACCCCATGCTACACCTCCTGCGCAAAGCCTGGCCGCTTAGTCTCGTGCTACTGCTAGCCGCCTTCACGGCCCCGGCGCCTCCCAAAAAGCTCAAGCTCTACCTCATCGGCGACTCTACCATCGCCCAAAAGGTGACGCAGGTGTTTCCCGAAACTGGCTGGGGAATGCCACTGAGTACTTTTTTTGACACAACGGTGGTAGTGGCCAACCACGCCATGAACGGCCGCAGCACCCGCACCTTTCTGGCCGAAAACCGCTGGCAGCCCATTGTGGATGCGCTGCAACCGCAGGATTACGTATTCATTCAATTCGGACACAACGACGAATCGGAGGCCCACCCCGACCGCTACACTTCGCCCACCGATTACCGCAAGAACCTCATCAAGTTTGTGACCGAGACGCGGGTCAAGAAAGCTTACCCAGTGCTCATCACGCCCGTCACGCGGCGCAAGTTCAAGGATGGTCGGCAGCAGGAAACGCACGTGGCCTATTCGGCCGCGACTTTGGAGGTGGCCAAGCAGCACAAGGTGCCCGTTATCGATTTAGATCAACTAAGCCGCGAAATGCTGCAGCAGTTCGGGGAGGAAAACTCCAAGCTGCTGTTTCTGCAGCTCGCGCCCGGCGACCATCCGAACTACCCCTACGGGAAGAATGACAACACCCACTTCAGCGAGCTGGGCGCCCGCAAAATGGCGCAGCTGGTGGTGAGTCAAGTAATAGCCCAAAAGTTGCCGCTGCTTTCGGAACGGCTGGCCAAGCCCACTGCCAAGAACGCCGTGCCGCCCACTGCCAACGGCAAAGACGCCCAACCCACCACGCCGTGAAGCACCTCTTTTCCCTTGTCTGCCTGAGCTGGCTGCTGCTGGGCCGGGCTTTTGGTTACGATTTTGTGGTGGCGCAGGACGGTTCGGGGCAGTTCCGCACGGTGCAAGAGGCCTTCAACGCGGTACCGGACTTCCGCAAGAAGGTAACCACCATCTACGTCAAGAAAGGTACCTACAAGGAGAAGCTGATTTTGGCCGGCTCGAAGCAATTTGTGCGGCTCATCGGTGAAGACCGCGACCAGACCATCCTCACCTACGACGATTACAACCAGAAGAAGAACATCTTCGGCGAAGACAAAGGCACTTCGGGCTCCTCCAGCTGCTACCTCTACGGCCCCGATTTTACGGCCGAAAACCTTACGTTCGAAAACTCATCTGGGCCGGTAGGTCAGGCCGTGGCCCTGTGGGTGGCCGGCGACCGGATGCGCTTCAAAAACTGTCGCTTCCGGGGCTTTCAGGATACGCTGTACACCTACGGCTACGGCTCGCGGCAGTATTACCAGGATTGCTACATCGAGGGCACGGTGGATTTTATCTTCGGCTCGTCCACGGCGTGGTTTGAGAACTGCACCATTCTGTGCAAGAAGAACGGCTACGTAACGGCGGCCTCCACGCCCGACAGCACTCGCTACGGCTACGTGTTTAATAATTGTCGCATTCTCCCCACCCCCGATGCGGCAGCTGGCAGCTTCTACCTCGGCCGGCCGTGGCGGCCCTACGCCAAAACGGTGTTTATCGGCTGCGAACTAGGCCCGCACATTCGTCCTGAAGGCTGGGACCATTGGGACAAGGAATCGAACAAGCAAACGGCTTACTACGCCGAGTATAAGAACAAAGGCAAGGGCTACATGCCCAAGCAGCGCGTGCCCTGGTCGCGCCAGCTCAGCGAAACGGAAGCCCGGCAATACACCCTGGAAACGGTATTTCGGAACTGGAACCCGCGGCAGGAACTGTAGAACCTAGCCTTCAGAGACACAACCGCCGGCCTCGGTATTCCTTGTGGATACCGGGGCCGGCGGTTGTGTCTCAGTACTTGCAGCTAGCTAATGGCTCTATGAGTTCGAGGCCGCTATTGGGGCGGCGCTTGAGCTCCTTCACGTTGCGCAGGTGGTCTTGCCCGATAGCTCAGTGTCGGGTAGAAGATGTACCACTTGCCTTTGTGCTCGATGATGGAACGGTGCGTAGGCCAGCCTTGCACCAGGTTTATCAGCACACCCTTATTGGTGAATGAACCTGCGGCATGAGCATTGTTAATCACTCAATTACGAAACCGTCCTGGCTATTTTTTACCGGAAAGCACAGATAACAGGTGCCGTTCTTGAAGGCAGGCTGCATGGGGGCCCACAGTTGGCGTTTGGCTCACGTAACATCTTTTAATTGATTGACTGCTTCTGCTCAATAGATGCCAGCTTATATAACAGAAGGCACTCTTTGACCTTATAAAGTCAAAATAAAAATTAGATTAATTAAATAACACCAATAAAGGTGTTTATATTGCTCTTACTATACATGTACAGCCGTACCGTTCCTGCTCCAACCCGCGCCAGGAAGCTTCCACTATTCCGCCGCCTACGCCACCGTTTTGCCATGCTGCTTGGACAATCGATCCGCTTAAGCGCCCAACACACCTAACCCCCTATTCGTACTGAAAACCGCCAAAGCGGAAAGCTCTGGCAATATTCCCCTGACCGGCCCCAACGGACCGGCCTGCTAGCGGATTGCGGTTTCCGTCCTGCTGAAACCCGTTCGCTACTCCACCAGCCCATTTCTAAAGTCTTGCGCACGGCTACCGGCCCTGACCTCGTCGTGCTCCAAATTCTGCTGGTTTATGAGACAAGAATCACCGCAACTGATTCCCACGGCCACTTTGCGCGCCACCCACGAGCGAGTCCGTGTCAAGGGCAAGTTCCTGATGTGGGGAAAGCAGAAACTGTACATCAAGGGCGTCACGTACGGCACATTTCGGCCCAGTGAAGCCGGCCACCAATACCCCACGCCCGAAGTTATTGATCTGGACTTTGCGGCCATGGCCCAGAACGGCATCAACTGCGTTCGGACCTATACCGTGCCGCCAACCTACCTGCTCGATAAGGCCTTGGAATACGGTCTGCTGGTGATGGTGGGCCTGCCTTGGGAGCAGCACCTTACCTTTCTGGACACTCCGGCGCAGGCACAGGACATTGTTGCCCGGCTGCGGGCCAATGTGCGCGCTTGCCAGCAGCACCCTGCCATCTTGTGCTACGCCATCGGCAATGAGATTCCGGCGCCCATCGTGCGCTGGTACGGCGAGGAAAAAATCAGCTGCTTTTTGCACCGACTCTACGCCGCCGTGAAGGCCGAAGACCCCGCGGGACTGGTCACGTACGTCAACTACCCTACTACCGAGTACCTCTCCCTGCCGTTTCTGGACTTTGCCTGCTTCAACGTTTACCTCGAAACGCCGGAGAAGCTCAACGCTTACATCGCCAAGCTGCACAACCTGGTGGGCGCCAAACCCCTGCTGCTGGCCGAAGTGGGCCTCGACAGCCTGCGCAACAGCGTGGAAAAGCAGGCCGAAATCCTCGACTGGCAGATTCGCAGCATCTTCGCCAAAGGCTGCGTGGGCACCTTCGTTTTTGCCTGGACCGATGAGTGGTGGCGTGGTGGCTTCGATATAGAGGATTGGGATTTTGGCCTCGTCGACCGCAACCGCCACCCCAAGCCGGCCCTGCACACGGTAAGCCAGGCCTTTGCCGATGTGCCCTTTACCAACGAAGCCGACCTGCCTTTTATCTCGGTAGCGGTGTGCTCCTACAACGGCAGCGCTACCATCCGCGACACCATGGAGGGCCTCATGGCGCTGGACTACCCCAGCTACGAAGTCATAGTGGTGAACGATGGCTCCACCGATAGCCTCCTTGATATTGTAAAAAACTACGACGTTCAGCTCATCAGCACCGAAAACCAGGGCCTCAGCAGCGCGCGCAACACGGCCCTGTACGCCGCCAAAGGCGAAATCGTGGCCTACATCGACGACGATGCCTACCCCGATCCGCAGTGGCTGCGCTACCTTGCTTATGCTTTTCTGAGCTCCGAGCACGCCGGCATCGGCGGCCCCAACCTGCCGCCCGGCGACGGCGGCCTCATTGCGGACTGCGTGGCCAATGCCCCCGGCGGGCCCGTGCACGTGCTCACCTCCGATGAGCTGGCCGAGCACATTCCCGGCTGCAACATGGCCTTCCGCCGCGCGGTGCTGCTGGAAGTAGGCGGCTTCGACCCCATCTACCGCGCCGCCGGCGACGACGTAGACCTGTGCTGGCGCATCCTGCACACCGGGCACACCATCGGCTTCCACGCTTCGGCGTTTGTGTGGCACCACCGGCGCAACTCCGTCAAGATGTACTGGCGGCAGCAGAAGGGCTACGGCAAGGCCGAGGCGCTGCTGGAAGGCAAGTGGCCGCAGAAGTACAACAGCTTCGGCCACCTTTCCTGGACGGGCCGCATCTACGGCAACGGACTAACGCTGCCCATCCAAGTGGGCAAACGCAAGATCTTCCACGGCACTTGGGGCTCGGCGCTGTTCCAGTCGGTGTACGAGCAGGCGCCCAACTCAATTGCTTATCTGCCGCTGATGCCGGAGTGGTTTCTGTTGATCGGGCTGCTGGCCACGCTGTCGGTGCTGTCGGTGCTGTGGCCGGCGCTGTTGTGGGCCATTCCGCCGCTGCTCGTTACGGGCCTGCTGGTGGTGGCGCAGGCGGCGCTGAGTGCCAGCCGCGCCGATTTTCGCAGCGCCGGTAGCCGCCTGAATCAGCTCAAACGCTTTGCCCTGACTACCCTGCTGCACCTGATGCAGCCCGTCGCCCGGCTTTACGGCCGCCTGCAGTTCGGCCTCACGCCCTGGCGGCGGCGCAGCAGCTGCACGCAGTACGCCGGGCAGCTGCTGCGCTTCCGTCGGCAGGAAGAATGCTGGTCCGAAGACTGGCACCCGGTGGAGGAGCTGCTGGCTCGCGTCGAGAATCACCTGCTGCGGCACAAAGTGCGCGCCCGCCGCGGCGGCACCTTTGATCGGTGGGACCTGCAGGCCACCTGTAGCTTCTTTGCCGGGGCACGCGGCGTGATGGCCGTGGAAGAGCACGGCGGCGGCCGCCTGATGATCAAGTTTAAGTCGTGGGCAGTGCTGAGCAAATCGGCTTACGTCATTGCCGGGCTGCTGCTGTCGTTGGCGGCGCTTTCCTTTATCGACCGCGCCTACGTGCTGTCGGGTATGCTGCTGCTCGGCACCGGCCTGTTTGCGGCGCACTGCCTGCTGGATGTGGCCCGCTCCATGACCGATCTGTCGCGGGCCTTCCAAAGCCTGGCGGCCCCGGCGGCCAGCGAAGCGGCGGAACCGGAAGCGGCCGCCACAGCGGCTTTTACCAACTCGGAGGAGCTGGTAACCGAAGCCAGCTACGACCACTTCAAACTAG
>NZ_JBZYWH010000016.1:0-118428 GCF_058932745.1 Hymenobacter sp. FMD4 | reverse complement strand
TGTTAGCCTGTATTCGGCGCATTTTGCAACACCACTTTTCAGACACTGCCTAGTAACCGGCGTGCGGCCGCAGTCCTCCGCCGAAGCGGCCAAGCTACAGGCCGACGACGTGGTACTCGGCCTCGACGCCGCCGAGGTGCGCGACGTGCCGCACTTCGTGAGCCTGCTGAAGCAGTACAAAACCGGCGACAAAGGCACGCTCACCCTGCTGCGTCGGGGCAAAACCGTCCGGCAGAAGCTCGTATTCAAGCCCTACCCCACCGAAACCAGCCCGCGCTACACGGCGCAGTACGGCAGCGTGCAGGCTGGCCCAAATCAGCTGCGCACCATCATTACGCGCCCGACCGGCCGCAAGGCGCAACACCTGCCCATGGTGCTCATCGTGCAGGGCGTGGGCTGCTTTTCCATCGACAACCCGCTGGTACCCGACGACGTGACGCGCCGCATGGTGGACTCCCTGAGCCGCCACGGCTACGCCACCATGCGCATCGACAAAACCGGCATGGGCGACAGCCAGGGTACGCCGTGTCAGGAATCAGACTTTCAGATGGAGTTGGCCGGCTACAAGGCCGGGCTGGCCGCCATCCAGCAACTCGCCTGGGTTGATCAGGACAACGTGTTTCTTACCGGTTTCAGCATTGGGGGCATCATGGCTCCGCTGGCGGCCCAGGGCGTGCCGGTGCGCGGCATCGTGACGTGGGGCACGGCCAGCCGCACCTTTCTGGAGTACCTACTTCAGAACCGTCGCAACCAGGCCGAACTGCGCGGCATGCCCGCCGACGAGCTGAACCGCCACATGCAGGTGTACGCCGACGTGATGCACCGCTTGCTCATACAAAAGCAGACGCCCGAGCAGATCTTGGCCAAATATCCCGAAGCCAAGGACATGCTGGCTTTGCCGCAGCACTACACTTATATGCAGCAGTGGCAGGATGCGAATTTGGCGGAAGCGTGGAAAAATCTCGATACCAACGTGCTCATCCTGCGCGGCGCGGCTGATTTCATTTCCTACAATGAGGATCAAGAGCTGATTCTGAACACCGTGAACCGGGCGCATCCTGGCCAGGCCACCTTCCAACTGATGCCCGAGGTGGACCACGGCTTCACCCGCGCCCGCGACATGCCGGAAAGCGTCCGCTTGGACGATCAGCCGAATCCGGAGAAGAACTTCGAGTTCATGCAAGTAATTGTGCGCTGGCTGAATGAGAAGCAAAAGCGCAAGGAGCGGGTGTAAGTGCTAGCGCTAAGGTTAGTTGCCCTCTCAACTTAGGAGGGCTAGGGGTGGTTGATGGGTCGTTGTTTACCCCGCTCGACACGAGAAATGCCCTTTATCCTTTAGCTCTAATCCTTCAACCATCCCTAGCCCCTCCTTATCTAAGGAGGGGAACTAGCCTTAGCTTAGCTTTTAATCGAAAGGGCAGCCGCACTAAGTGCGGCTGCCCTTTCGACGTTTTGGCTTAGCCCAGATTACGTATTCAGAATCTCACCGCCGTTCGGGTGCAGGGCCTGACCGGTGATGTAAGACGAGTCCTCTGAAGCTAGGAAGACGTAGCAAGGGCCTACCTCCGAGGGTTGACCAGGACGCTTCATGGTGGTGTCCTGACCGAAGGTTTCCACTTTTTCGGGGGGGAAGCTGGCGGGGATAAGCGGCGTCCAGATGGGACCGGGCGCTACAGAGTTGACGCGGATTTTCTTTTCGGCCAGCTGCTGCGCAATGGAACGGGTGTAGGCCGTGATGGCACCTTTGGTGGAGGTATAGTCCACGAGTTGCTGATTGCCGCGGTAGGCGTTGATGCTCGATGTGTTGATGATCGTATCGCCTTCCCGCAGGTGCTTCATGGCGGCACGCGTTACGCGCACGAAGGAGAAAAAATTGACCTCGAAGGTGTCCTTCCACTGCTCGTCTCCGACTTCGGTCAGGTCTTGGCTGACAAACTGCTCGGCGGCGTTGTTCACCAGGATGTTCAGGCCACCCAGTTCCTGCGCGGTGCGCTCCACGATTTGCTCGCACACCTGCGGGTCGCGCAGGTCACCGGGCAGCAAGAGGCAGCGGCGCCCCTCCTGCTCAACGAGCTGGCGGGTTTGCTGCGCATCGGTATCCTCTTCGGCGAGGAAGTTGATGGCCACATCGGCGCCTTCGCGGGCAAAGTGCACGGCCACGGAACGGCCAATGCCGGAGTCACCGCCCGTTATCAGGGCTACTTTCCCTTTGAGCTTGTCGCTGCCCTTGTAATTCTCGCGGATGTACTCCGGCTTAGGCGTCATTTCCTGCTCGATGCCGGGCTGCTGGTCCTGTTCCTGCGGCGGTAATTTCGTGGGTTTGTCTGCCATAGCGTTTGGTCGTGTAGAGGGATTGAACTTGGGCAAACGCAGAGGCCAGGGCAGGGGTTACTGCCCAGCCAGTTGAAAAAGAATGGCTCTTAGCTTGTCAGCGGAGCGTTTTTGTGCTGCCCCATGTTGGCAGAGCACCAACGTTTTGCAGCTCCCCTGAGCGTGATTTACTCCTTGATCAGCTTTCTGATATCCCTGTTGCGCCGCGGGTGCAGCCGGCAATTGCTGGCGGCCTTTACGCTGCTTCTGCTGCCGGGCCTGGGCCTGCTACTGGCCAGACAAGTGGCGGGCCCCATCGCGCCCATTGCGTTACGCCCCGAGCCGCAGCCGCTGGTGCCGCAGGAATTTTACATCGAGCGCATCATCGACGAGCGGAAGGACAAAAAGGCTGTGGCTTATCTATTGACAGCGCCCAACAAAGCAGCCCAGCCCGTGGACCTGCAGGGGGGCGGGCTGGCGGGTATCCGGCAATTCGTTAACCAAAGCCTGCGCCGCAACACCGCGCTGCGGCCCGTCACCATTCGGGTGCAGGAGTGCAGCGTGACAGAAACGGCCGTGCCGGGCACCAACTGGCTGATCGACGGCCGCGTGGTGGTGCACCTCGTGTACGAGTGGCCGCGCAACGGACAGCCCGTGCGCCTGACCAGCTACCAGGGCGGTGCCCGTTACCGTCGCACCACCGCCCAGCTGAACGCCATCGAGCCAACGCTACGCCAAAGCCTGCTGGAAGGCCTGCGCAACTTCAATGCCTGGATGACCCAGGAGGCGCCGCACAATCCCAAGCTGGTGACCAAGCTGCGCGTAGTACGCCAGGACTACACCACCAACACCGACCCCGACACGCTCTTTTATTCCGTTGACCGGCCGCTGCGCTGGGACGATTTTCGGGCCCAGCCGCGCCCGGGGCCTTACGGCGCCTCCATCTTTCCTAGCTTCGCCTACCAAGCCCAAAGCCGCGTGGTAAATGGCGCCATTCAGCTGGATCTGACGATGAAAGTATTTGCCGTGCGCAGCTCCTCCTGGGTATCGGCCACCACCCGCCACGATGCCGGCGCCCTGCAGCACGAGCAACGCCACTTTGATATCGTGAAGCTGGTGGCCGAACGCTTCAAGCGCAAAGTCCACCCCGACAGCATGACCGTGGACAACTACAATGCCCGCATGCAGTACCAGTATTTGCAGTCGTGGTGGGAGATGAACCGCCTGCAGGAACAGTACGACCGGGAAACCGGCGGCGGGCAGAATCCTGCTGCCCAAGACCAGTGGAACCGGCGCATCGAGGCCGAATTGCGGCAGTACGGCGTACGCCCGTAATCCGGCGCCGTATACCGCTACTTTTGGCGGACCCGCGGCTGCGCGGGCAGTTATCGGCTGAACCATGACCACTCTTTCCGCAGCGGCACCGCAGCCGGCCCGGGCCCGGCTGGCTGTCACGCTGTTTTTTCTGATATCCGGGTTTGGTTTTTCTACCTGGGCTTCGCGCATTCCTACCATCCAACAACAGCTGGGGCTAAACGAGGCGCAGCTGGGTAGCGTGCTGCTGGCCCTGCCCGCGGGGCTCATGCTCACGCTACCGGTCACGGGCATGCTCCTGCAGCATTTCAGCAGCCGACAAATCATGCTGGTGGGCGCGCTGCTGTTCAATGCAGCGCTGGGCCTGCTGGGCTGGGTTACGCACACCTGGCAGTTGGTGGTGCTGCTGTTCTGCTTTGGCTCTTCACGCAACCTGCTCAACATTTCCGTCAACGCGCAGTCGGTGGGCGTGCAGGCTTTGTACGAGCGGCCCATCATCACCACGTTTCACGGCATGTGGAGCGTGGCTGGCTTTGGGGCGGCGGCCGTAGGCGCGCTGTTGGTTGGCCAGCAGGTGGCGCCGGCTTACCACTTTTTGGCCGTCGCTCTGGGGTTGACGGCGCTGGCCCTGGCCTTCTTTCCAGCCAGCCTGCCCTTGCCGCCCAGCTCCGTTACGTCTTCCCGCCCCGGCTTTGTACTGCCTGATAAGCGGCTGCTGAAATTCGGGCTGATGACCTTCGCCTCCATGGCCTGCGAAGGCACCATGTACGACTGGAGCGCCGTGTATTTCGCCAAGGCCGCGCACGCGCCGGTGGGCGCCGTAGGCTTCGTGGTATACATGGTAGCTATGACAACGGGTCGCTTTCTGGGCGACACGCTGGTAAGCCGTTTCGGAGTGCGCCGCATGCTGCGCGGCAGCGGCCTGCTGATGACTGCAGGCTTGGCGCTGGCCGCCCTGGTGCCTACACCGTTGATGACGGGCGCAGGCTTTGTACTAGTGGGCCTGGGGGTGTCGTGCGTGGTGCCGTTGGTATTTGGCATGGCTGGGCGCTCGGCTACGCTGAGCAGTGGCGCGGCCATTGCGGCTGTATCCACCGTGGGTTACTTCGGCTTTTTGGTGGTGCCGCCAGTAGTGGGTTTTGTGGCCGAAGCCGCCAGCCTGCGCTGGGCCTTAGGGCTTATGGCCTTGCTGGGCGTGCTGCTCTATGCGCTGGTAAGTCGGCTACAGGAAGCCGAAGTCACCGTAGCCGCGGCAGGCAAACAACCGGTAGCAACTGAATAATTAGCCTAAGTTTAAAACACTGCAGTAAGCATTAAGTATGTCATGCTGAGCGCAGTCGAACCGAAGACAGGCGCGAGCCAAGCATGACGGCTCTAACCTTAGCCCCCCCTTTATCAACAGCTAAATCACCCTCATACAAAAAGCTGGCCCTACACCTGTTGCGGTGTAGGGCCAGCTTTTTACTTGCGCAAGCGCGGCGAAGCGTTAGTCTTTCACTTTCACCGTGCCGTCGTCGGCGTCGCGTTTCACTTTGCGGCCGCTGGGGTATTCTACTTTCCGGTCGCCGTCGGCGTCAATTTTGACCTTTTTGCCGTTGGCGTACTCCACTTTCACGTCGCCGTCGCCATCCTTCTTGTACTTCACAATGGCCGGCCCACGGCGCCGAGCGGCGCTAGCGTTGGTGCCGCTGGTGCCGGTAGCAGCGTTGGCTTGGGTCGTGGCTTCTGCCTGGTAGTACTCGCCCCCATAATAGCGGGTGCGGTTGGTGGTGTAGGTACGGTAGCGCGCGTCGTCGTTAATGATGGTGCGCACTTCGTTATCGGTGTCGGTATCGATCTGGCGCACGGCGGTGTAGCGGCCGGCAGTGTCGGTAGCGTACTGCTCGTCGGTGTCGCCGAGGCGGCGGGCGCGGGTGTAGTACGTGGTGCGCAGGCGGCGGACCTGGGCCGTATCGTTGATATTCAGGTCGCGGGTTACCTGATCAGCCACGCGGTTGCCCTGATCCTGGTAAATGGTCATATCGGCGTCGTTGTCAACGACTACGGCGGTATCAGAAGTGGGCGTAGTGGCCGCGTCCACAGCGGCGGCTTTGTCCTGATTGCAGGCACTCAGCGCAGCGGCAGTCAAGCCGAGAAAGAGCAGATTATATTTCATGATTGACAAAAACTAAGTGGGGAAGTAGTCCGCGCTAAAGGCGTCTTACCCCGCTGTACGGATGAGGTGCAGACGCAGTTATCGGCCCCGACAGCTGGGCCGGTGACGGAGCGTTTCGCTGCGGGACCAGCGGGTGGTCTGCCTAAGCTATATCTGTCAGCGTTGCCGCTGCGGTGAGGTAGCGCCGAACCGCGTGTTCACTGCTTCATAATGGAAGCCGCTGCGCCCACGGCGCACGCCGTCGGCCAGTTGCCGGAGCGGCGCGGGTTGGTAGCCCGCCAGAACCAGCCCAACGCATTGCCAGCAGAAATCGGCCTACTGCATGCGCGGCAGACTTTGAACGCTTCGCGCAATCAGCTGGCCAGCTAGCCCACGCTCCGGGGCGCGGTGACTTTTCAAGTGGTTCCGAGTGGGCAGCTTTCTGGCTAGCAGACAAAATATTCATGGCCCAGGCAACGCTAACGCGAGCCCAGTCATCTGCCGCTTATCAGACACTCTCAACCTTTCTGCGCTATGATAACCCCGACCCTACTTCGTACCCTGGCCGCCACCGCCGGTTTCTGCCTCGCCCATTTGGCTGCTCTGGCTCAGGGCGAGCTACGCACCGTGCCCACGTTTGAACGCCTTCACGCCAGCGGCGCAGTGCGAGTGGAACTAAAGCAAGGACCGACGGCCGAAGTGCGGGTGGAAGCCGAGCCCAACACGCTGGCTCAGGTGCGCACCGAAGTAGAAAACGGTACACTCAAAATCTATCGGCAAAAGCAAAAAGGCTTGTCGGTCAGCAACTGGAAAGCCGAGCGCGTGACAGTCTACATCACCACGCCGCAGCTTTCGGGCATTGAAGTAACGGGCGCCAGCGACGTGAAAGGCCTGACGCCCATCAAGACCGAGAACCTCACCATCCGGGCCAGCGGTGCCAGCGACGTGGTGTTGCAGCTCACGGCCCGCACGCTCAAAGCCACTGCCAGCGGCGCCAGCGACATCCGGCTGTCGGGCAACGTGGAGCGCCAAGAGGTACACCTGAGCGGCAGCAGCGACCTGCGCGCCTCAGAACTGCAGTGCCAGCAAGCCGATGTGGAAGTTTCCGGCGCCAGCGACGCGTTCGTGAACGTATCGGGCCGGCTCACGACCCACACCTCCGGTGCCAGCGACGTGCACAACAAGGGCAAGGGCCGGGTAGCCGCGCGCTAGTGCCCTGGCTGAGGCCTCTATATTTTGCCTACTTATAATTGCCCTACTACGCGCCGCCCAAGCTACCCTGCTTGGGCGGCGCGTATCATTTAGCGGCGCTCAACAACTCTAGTTGCCTATTTTGCCGCTATGAACCGCTTCGACCGCATCACGGCTATCCTGATCCAGCTGCAAGCCAAACGGGTAGTAAAGGGCCAGGAGCTAGCCGAGCGGTTCGGCGTGAGCCTGCGTACCGTATACCGCGACCTGCGCACCCTGGAGGAAGCTGGCGTGCCGCTATTTGGCGAGGCTGGCGTGGGCTACTCGCTGGCAGAGGGCTACCGCTTGCCGCCGGTGATGTTTACGCGCGAAGAGGCCACGGCCCTGCTCACGGCCGAAAAGCTGGCCGCTCAGCTTACCAACCCGCACATGGCCCGCCTTAGCCAAGCCGCCATGGACAAGCTGCGGGCCGTACTCGGCCGCGCCGACCGCGACTACCTCGTCGAGCTGAGCCAGCACGTGACGGTACTGAAACCCTGGCTGCTCCGCCACGCCCCGCCCCCCACCGACAATACCCACCAGCTGCTGCTCACCAGCATCAGCTCGCACCGGCTGGTGACGCTGGAGTACCGCGCCGGTTACCAAGGCGCTCCTACCCAGCGCGATGTGGAGCCCATCGGACTGTACTTCGGGCATTTTTGGCACATGGTGGGCTACTGCCGACTGCGGCAGGAGTTTCGGGATTTTCGCCTCGACCGCATCATCAGCCTGCAGCTGCGCGACGAAGAGTTTGCCCCGCGCCCCGAAACGCTGCAGTCGTATTGGGCCGCGCGCGACTGGCTGCGCGAGAGCCATGCGGTGGTGCTGCAGTTTCGGCCCGAGGCCATGGGGCACGCCAACGAAAACAAGTACTACTTCGGCTGGGCCGACGAGCACACATTGCCCGACGGCGCCGTGGAAATGACGCTGCACTCCATGAGCCTGGAAGGACTGGCGCGCTGGCTGCTGCTCTTCGGCGCGCAGGTGCGCATTGTGTCGCCGCCGGAGCTGCAGGAGCGGGTGCGGGAGCTGGCCCGTGAGGCGTACCAACATTTTTCTTGACCACCGCTTTTGCTGCTGACATAAGGCTGTCATAGGGTGCCGCGAGCTTTGAGGTATCAATCAACCCAAACCCCAAAGCCCCATGGAAACAACCCTGGCCCCCTCCATCCTGGCCCAACAGCTGCTGCCCGAGCTCGACCGCGAAGTGCAAGTAACGCGCCGCGTGCTGGAGCGCCTGCCCGAAGCCCAGCTCGACTGGCGACCCCACCCCAAGTCCATGACGCTGGCCCAGCTCGGCTCGCACACGGCCAACCTGCTGAGCTGGGTGGCGCCCACTTTCGCCTCGCTCGAATACGACCTGGCCAACGAAGCCGCCGAAGAGCCCCAGCCGGCCACCACCACGGCCGAAATCCTGGCCCGCCTAACGGCCAACGCCACCGCTGCCCGCGCCGCTCTAGCTGCTGCCGACGACGAAGCCTTTGCCGAAAGCTGGACGTTGCGCCACGGCGCGAAAGTAATCCTGACCCAAACGCGGGCCGAAGTGGTGCGGGAGCATTTCCTCAGCCACCTCATCCACCACCGCGCCCAGCTTACGGTGTATCTGCGTCTGCTAGAAGTGCCCGTGCCCATGGTGTACGGCCCCACGGCCGATGAGCAGGCCGGCTGGTAAGCTGTGCTGGCGTCCTGCTGCAAGCCTGACTGGGCTTGCGGCAGGTACCGCTGCCCTTTGCCTTCGGCTGTTCGTGTTTGCTGTTTTTCTACCCCTATTCCTTATTTCCATGACGCTGGCCTCGCAAACCCAGGATTACACCGCCTACAACCTGTGGGCCAATCAGCAGCTGGTTGCCTGGCTCCTGACGAAACCCGCTGAGTTGCTGGAGCAGGAAGTTCTTTCCAGTTTCCCTAGCCTGAAGCTTACGCTGCTGCACATTTGGGATGTGGAGCGCGGCTGGCTGGAGCACTTACAGCAGACCCCAGCGTCGGAGTCGTTTCGCTACGGCTTCCCAGGTACACTTGCTGATATCAACGAAGGGCTACTCCGCGAGTCGGAGTCACTACGGGCTTATGCGGCCTCGCTTTCCGCGGCGGAGCTCACGCAGGAATGCTATTTCCACATTCCCGGTATCATTGAAGCCACCCGGCCCCGCGTGGAAATCATTCAGCACTGCGTGCACCACAGCGCCTATCACCGCGGCCAGCTCGTGACAATGGGGCACCACCTCGGCATAACCGATGCTCCCATGACCGATTACATGTTCTACCTGCTCATGGCCCGGCCGCAGCTGGCGGTGGCCTAGGCAGAACTGCTTACCAGACTTACCCACGCCGGCCGAAGCTTTTGTAGCTTCGGCCGTTTTTTTAGGCACCAATTACCAGCCGTGGTGTTTGCGGTGCAGTTGCCTGTTTTTCATCCTCGATGCATCACCAGCATTTCATCCTGCACAAGCCCTTCGGCTACCTGAGCCAGTTCGTCACCGATGCCAGGAAAAAGCGGCTGCTGGGCGAACTGTACGACTTCCCCGCAGGCACCATGGCCATTGGCCGGCTCGATGAGGAAAGCGAAGGCCTGCTGCTGCTCACAACCGATGGCCGCGTGAGCGAGCAAATCCGCAACGGCGGCGTGGAAAAGGAATACTACGCGCAGGTAGATGGTCTCATCACCGAGGAAGCCATCGAGCAAATGCAACAGGGCGTGGAAATCGGCATCCGCGACGTGAAGTACCAAACCAATACCTGCACAGCCCGCCGGCTACACACCGCGCCCAGCTTTGCGCCCCGCGCCAAGCGCATCCGCGACGACCGCCACGGGCCCACCAGCTGGGTCAGCATCACGCTCACCGAAGGCAAGTTCCGGCAGATTCGAAAGATGACAGCGGCCGTGGGCTTCCCTACGCTGCGGCTAGTGCGCGTGCGCATCGGCGACCTGTGGTTGGGCGACATGGCACCCGGTACAGTACTGGAGGTCAGCGGCTTTGCGGCACCAAAGCCCAGCTTGGAGGTTAGCTCGTTGTAGCACCGAAACCATATAGCAGGGCTGGACTGCCGTGCATGTACACCATTACCCGGCCGACAGACCAAACAGATTCGGCCAGGCGACGTGCATTGCTTAACCCGCTGGCAAGCCAAATCCAGCGTCTGACCGAGTCCAATGGTCTCAAGTTCGCTCAAACTTCAGCTGGCCTTTCCACTCTGCTTCCAGCTAGGCCTACCGGCTCAGGGCTTTTTATCGGCGGTTTAATTACTACCGGTGCATTGGCTAGGGCTGCCGCTACGCACACATGAAGCCCTACCGGATAAACCTGCTACTAGAGCACTCCGAAGGAACCAGAAGCATACCGTTTTGCGTATCTTTACAAGAATTCGCCCATCGGTTTGGGCTTTCGGTTTCGCAGAGCCGGTTGGATTTAACAGCAGATAATATATGAGCAGAGGCCAAGGCACTTTCGGCAAGAGGGAAAATGAAAAAAAGCGACTGAGCAAGCGCAAGCAGAAGGAAGAGCGTAAGGAGGAGCGCCAAGCCAATGCCAAGAAAGGCCAGAACCTAGAAGATATGCTTGCCTATGTGGACGAGGATGGCAACATCGTGGCCACGCCCCCAGACCCCCAGAAGCGAAAGGAAATTGACCCGGCCAACATCCGTCTCGGCGCTGCGCCGGTAGAGGAAGAAGATCCGAGCGAAGCCATCCGCCAGGGTGTGGTAGCGTTCTTCAACGAATCGAAGGGCTACGGCTTCATCAAGGACAAGCGCACGCAGGAAAGCATTTTCGTGCACGCCAACGGCCTGGTTAACCAGATCAAAGAGGGCGACACGGTAACTTTTGAGGTGGAAATGGGCCATAAGGGTCCGCAGGCGGTATCGGTACGCACGGCTCCGGCCGCGTAACCCACCAGGTTACAGAGCAGCATTCCGGCTTTTGATTTTTTAATGGAAACCAAGGACAGCAACGGCAACCTCCTCAACGAGGGCGACACGGTTACGCTGATCAAAGATCTGAAGGTGAAAGGCTCTTCGCAGACGCTGAAGCGCGGTACGGTGGTCAAGAATATTCGCCTGACCAACAGCCCCGCCGAAATCGAGGGCCGCGCCGGCGGTACTGTGATGGTGCTCCGCACGGAGTTTTTGAAGAAAGCTTAGCCGCTCTGCTATTCACAGGTTCTGATAAGACCGAAGCCCCGACGGGGCTTCGGTCTTTTTTGTTGAACGCTGTCGGGCCGCGGAGCTTTGCTGAACCCGCCCCGTGCCTTTATTTGCTCCGGGCAAAAAATGCAGCTGCCCGGTGACAGGCAGCTTTTTTCTACCGAGCTTACCGCTAGCTACGCCCAGGCCTTCACTCAGCACCTTATGAAACCACTGCTACTGCTCACCTTGCTGCTTTTCTCGGGCCAGGTATATGCGCAGGAGCCCGAGCGTCACCAGACTTTCCGGGACTACAAGCTGGCGATGGGCGCCGTGGGCAACCCCAAAATGCTGGGCCTGCAAGCCGAGCTGCGGGTGTTGAAACACTTCGGCATTCGGGCCGCGGGCCTGCGGGTGTTCGGCTACGAGCGTAGTAGCGAACGAGGCTACGGCGGCCTCGGCCTGCTGACATATTACCTACCCACGCACAACCAGTTTCTGGAAGTAGGCGCAGGCCTGGGCGCCGTGTACTCCTCCTACCATTGGAACACGGGCTATGATGCCGGCGTGGTGAACGACCTGAGCATTGGCGCCGGTGTAGGGGCCAACGTCCGCTTCAGCAACCGCTTTCGGGCCGGCCTGAGTGGCTTGGTGGTGAACGGTTTCGAAACCAATTACCTGTCAGGCGACATGCGCATTGTGCGACGCAAGCTCATGGTGATGCCCGCCCTTTCTCTCGACGCGCTGCTGTTCTAACGCCACCTGTCCCCACCATGAGCCAACCCACCTTATCCGTCCGCGAGCTGCAAGCTACCGACATCGATGCGCTGGCCCGCTACTGGCTGGAGGCTGATGCCACCTACCTGCAAAGTCTGGGCGTGGACCTGAGCAAGCTGCCCACCCGCGTAGAGTGGACGCAGATGCTGACCGAGCAGCTCAGCACGCCGCTGCGGGATAAGAAATCTTACTGCATCATCTGGGAAGTGGATGGCCGAGCTGTGGGCCACTCGAACATCAACAAAATCCAATTCGGGGCGGAGGCCTACATGCACCTGCACATTTGGGAGGCGGAGGTGCGCCGCCAGGGCTACGGCCGCGCTTTGGTGCTGCTCACGCTGCCGTATTTCTTCGAAAACTATCAGCTGCAGCGCCTCTACTGCGAGCCGTACGCCCTAAATTCGGCCCCCAACCAAACGCTGGCCCGCCTGGGCTTTGCCTTCCTACGCGAGTACGTAACCACACCCGGCTGGATCAACTTCGAGCAGCCCGTGAAGCTCTGGGTCCTGACGCGCGAGCAATACGCCGCTCAGCAGCTTGGAACCCTGAATACCGCTCAGTAGCGGCCACCAGGGCCCTCCTCTTTCCTGTCATTAGTCACTTGGCGGCCTGACGCAAATCATGGGCCGGCGGCTGGCCTATGCCAACATTTGTGCTCGGAGTGCTGGCTCGGTCAGAGGCGCCAAACTTGCGTCGGGGGCCTGCTTTTTTCACTACGCTTTGTCCACCACGCACTTGGCTGTACCACAACTCCTGCCGCAGAGGGCAGTATACCCAAGATTCCGGTCACCGATTGAGGCCGGGAGCGACGAGCTAAACGAGCAGATCATGAGCGTAACAGAAGTACAAAAAACCACTCGGCCCGCCCTGCAGTTGGAGCAGCAGCAGTGGCACAGCCTGGCGGCCAATGAAGTTCTGGAGGCCTTGCAGGTATCGACGGAAAAAGGCCTGAGCGAAGAGGAGGTGACGCAGCGGCGGGAGCAGTACGGCCCCAACAGTATGACGCCCAAGCAGCAGCAAAGCCCGCTTTTGCGGTTTCTGCTGCAGTTTCATCAGCCGCTGATTTACATCCTGCTGGCGGCCACGGTGGTTACTATCTTCTTGAAAGAGTATACCGACGCCATCGTCATCTTCGCCGTGGTGTTCGTCAATGCCATTATAGGCTACGTGCAGGAATCCAAGGCGCTGGCCGCCATCGATGCCCTCGCCAAAAGCATGACGGCGCGGGCCCAGGTGCTACGCAACAGCCAGCGGCAGCACATTGATGCGCAGGAGCTGGTACCGGGCGACATCGTGCTGATGCAGTCCGGCGATAAGTTTCCGGCCGATCTGCGCCTGGTGCAGGAGCGCGACCTGAAGGTGGACGAATCAGCGCTGACGGGCGAGTCGGTGGCGGTGGAAAAAAACACCAAACCCGTGGACCCCGATGACGTGCTGGGCGACCGGCTGTGCATGGGCTTTTCCTCCACGGTGGTCACCTATGGTCAGGCCCGCGGCGTGGTGGTAGCCACCGGCGACGCTACCGAAGTGGGCAAAATTCAGCAGTCGATTTCCAGCGCGCAGGAGCTCGAAACGCCGCTCACCCGCAAGATCAAGGATTTCAGCCACCTGCTGCTGTGGGTGATTCTGGCGCTGTCGGCGGTGGTGTTCGTGGTGGGACTGATCCGCGGGGAGGGCATCGGCGACACGTTTATGGTGGCCGTGGCCCTGGCCGTGGGCGCCATTCCCGAGGGTCTGCCTGTGGCTGTGACCATTATGCTGGCTCTGGGCGTATCCAAAATGGCGCAGCGCCGGGCCATCATTCGCAAGCTGGTGGCCGTGGAAACCTTGGGCAGCACCAACGTCATCTGCTCGGACAAAACCGGCACGCTCACCGAAAACCAGATGACCGTGCAGCAAATCGTGGCGGGCGGCGCCTGCTACCAGGTAAGCGGCTTGGGCTACCGCCCCGAGGGCAGCATCGAGGCCGGTGGCCAGCCCGCCGACCTCGCTGCCAACCACGCCCTGCGGCAGTGCCTGCAGGCCGGCCTGCTCTGCAACGACAGCGCCATCGTGGAAAAAGAGGGTGCCTGGACCATCGAAGGCGACCCGACAGAGGGCGCTCTGGAAGTGTCGGCCTGCAAAGCCGGCTTCGACCGCAAACAGCTGGAGCAGGAGCTGCCGCGTCAAGACACGATTCCTTTCGAATCGGAGTACCAGTACATGGCCACGCTACACGGCGGTGCTCATCCGGTCATTTACCTGAAAGGCTCGGTGGAAGCGGTACTGGAACGCTGCGCCCACGCCCTGCAAGCCGACGGCGAGCTGGGCCCGCTCGATGCTGACGCCGTGCACGCGCACGTGGCCCGCATGGCTGGCGAGGGGCTGCGCGTGCTGGCTTTTGCCTGCGGCGACGCTGCCGGCCGCACCGGCATCGGCCACGACGACACGGCTTCCGAACTCGTGTTTTTGGGCTTACAGGGCATGATCGATCCGCCACGCAAGGAGGCCGTGGAAGCGGTGAAGCTGTGTCAGCAGGCCGGCATCGATGTCAAAATGATTACCGGTGACCACGCCGCCACAGCGGCTGCCATTGCCAGCCAGATCGGGCTGGAGGGCCGCCGCACCGACGACGGCAAGCTGCAGGCCATTACCGGCCGGGAGTTGCAACAGTTCGACGGCCAAGCGCTGGAACAAGTGGCCGAAGACGTGTCGGTGTTTGCGCGGGTAGCGCCCGATCAGAAGCTGCGCTTGGTAAAGGCCCTGCAGGCCCGCGACCGGGTGGTGGCCATGACCGGCGATGGGGTAAACGACGGTCCGGCGCTAAAGCAGGCCAACATCGGCATTGCGATGGGCATCACCGGTACCGACGTGGCCAAAGACGCGGCCGACATGGTGCTCACCGACGACAACTTTTCCTCCATCGAAGGTGCCGTAGAGGAAGGCCGCAGCGTGTTCGACAACCTGACCAAGTTTATCGTCTGGACGCTGCCCACCAACCTGGGCGAGGGCCTCACCATCCTGGCGGCCGTGATTCTGGGCAGCCAGTTGCCGGTGCAGCCCGTGCAGCTGCTGTGGATCAACATGACCTCGGCCGTGCTGCTGGGCCTTACGCTGGCCTTCGAGCCCAAGGAGCCCGGCATCATGGACCGCGCCCCGCGCCCCGCCAACGAGCCCATTCTGACCCGCGACTTGGTGATGCGCACGCTGCTGGTGGGCACCCTGATGCTGGTGTCCACATACGGCCTGTATCAGTATGAAATAAGTCAGGGCGCGTCGCAAGCCGAGGCCCAAACGGTGGCCACGACGGTGCTGATCGTGCTGGAATCATTCTACCTGCTGAGCTGCCGCTCGCTGGTGCGCCCGGTAAGGGACATCGGCTTTTTCTCGAACCCGTGGGTGTACTATGGCATCGCGGCCATGTTCTTCTTCCAGGCCCTGTTTATCTACGTGCCGTTTATGAACACGCTGTTCAGCTCCGCCCCGATCAGTGCGGCGCAACTGCTACGCATTTTCGGCGCGGGCCTGGGGCTGTTGATCATCGTGACCATCGAAAAAACCCTGCGCTTCCGCAGCAATGACCGCAAAGCCGCACAAGCCGCCGCAAGTGCGGAAGGCTAAAGAATCAAAAAAATAAATTCCCTGCCTCATCTGAGGCGGGAGTTACCACCAGCCTCAACCCTGCTGCCGCGCTCCGCGACTTGCATGAGCAATCGTCAAGGCTGCCCTTTCCCTTCGACCAAGTAAAATTCTTAAGCTCATGAACGTCTTCTGCTTCAATACCAAGCCCTACGACCAGCAGTTTTTCACCGCCGCTAACGAAGAATTTGGGCATCAGCTCACGTTTCTGGAAGTGCCGCTGAATGCCCAAACCACCGTGCTTGCCCAGGGCGCCGAGGCCGTGTGCGCCTTCGTGAACGACTGCGTGGATGCCCAAGTGCTCGGGCAGCTGGCCGAGGCGGGTGTGCGGCTGATAGCACTGCGTTGCGCGGGCTTCAATAACGTGGATCTGAAGGCCGCCACCGAACTGGGCCTGAAAGTGGTGCGCGTGCCGGCTTACTCGCCCCATGCCGTGGCTGAACATACGGTGGCGCTCATCCTGACACTGAACCGCAAAACCCACCGCGCCTACAACCGCGTGCGCGAAGGCAACTTCGCCCTCACCGGCCTCATGGGCTTCGACCTGAACGGTCGCACGGCGGGCCTCATCGGGCTGGGCAAAATCGGCTTGGTCACGGCCCGGATTCTGAAAGGCTTCGGCTGCCGGGTGCTGGCTTACGACGTGCAGCCCAGCCCCGAAGCCGAGCAGTTAGGCGTGGAACTCGTCGACCTGCCCACGCTTTACGCGCAGTCTGACATCGTTTCGTTGCACTGCCCGCTCACACCCCAAACGCACCACCTCATCGACGGGAAGGCCATCGAGCAGATGAAGGAAGGCGTGATGCTGATCAACACCAGCCGCGGAGCCATCATCGATACCAAAGCCGTGATTCGGGGCCTGAAATCCGAGAAAATCAAGTACCTGGGGCTGGACGTGTACGAGGAAGAAGGCGACCTGTTCTTCGAGGATTTATCGAACAAGGTCATCAAGGACGACGTGTTCATGCGCCTGCTCTCCTTCAACAACGTGCTCATCACCGGCCACCAGGCTTTCCTGACCGCCGATGCCATGCACCAGATAGCCCGCGTGACTTTGCAGAACATCCGCGAGTTTGAGCACGCGCAGGAGCTGACCAACGAAGTGCCAGCCTAAAAGCAGTCCAGACCGAGTGGCGCGAACGGGAGGAAGGCGAGGCCAAGGGATACTCCGCGTGGCGCTGCCGGCGCCAATTTGGGGCTAGGCTTTCGGGCACTGATTCCATACAGCGCGGTACTCCACGCAGTTATCTACCGAAGCCAGCCGTCGCCCATTATTTGCCGCTATGATCTACCTGCTCGCGCTGCTGCCCATTCTGCTCCTCGTCGTGGTGTCGCTCACCAAGGGCGTGAAGCCGGCGGTGCTGGTGGGCTGGGTGGCCACGAGTACGCTGTTTTTCTATTGGGGTGCGGGTGTGAGCCACTACTTCGGCGCCCTGGCCGTGACGCTGCTCACCACAGTGAACATCCTGATGATTGTGCTCGGGGCCGTATTTCTCTACAACCTGATGCAGCACACCGGGCTCATCGGGGAGATTACCGCGTCGCTGGACACGCTGCACCCTTCGCGGGAGCTGCGCTTTTTTGTGGTAGCCTTGGGGCTGACCGCATTTTTTGAGGGCGTGGCCGGCTTCGGCACGCCGGGTGCCCTCGTACCGCTGCTGCTCATTTCGATGGGCTTCGAGGCGGTGCTGTGCGTGTCGGTGGTGCTGTTGTTCAACGGCTTGGTGGCTTTGTTCGGGGCGGTGGGCACGCCGCTGCTCGTGGGGCTGCAGGTGCCGCTAGGCCTCCCGGCCGCCGAGGTCAAGACCATCGGCATTCTGGCAGCGGCGCTGGTGGCGGTGGCGGGACTGGCGGTGTTGGGGCTGGTGTTTCGGCTAATGCGGCGCGAGCAGGGGCCGCTGGAGCACCGCCCGCGGGTGCTGCTGCTGTATGCCTTCCTGATGGTGCCGTTCGGTGTTTTGGCTTGGCTGGTGCCCGAACTGGCCACGGTGCTCGGTTCGCTGATCATGCTGGGCCTCTCAGTGCTCTACCTACGACAGCCGGGCGCCCGGCTGAATCTGCGGCCGTGGCTGCCCTACGCAATATTGGCGCTGCTGTTGCTGCTGCCCAAGCTGCTGCCGCCGCTGCGCACGTTTCTTGGGCAGGAGCTGGTGTTCGAGGACTTATTCGGCTCGGGCATTCGGGGCGGGATTAAACCGCTGCAGTCGCCGTTTGTGCCCTTCGTGGTGGTGGGGTTGGGCGTGGCCTACCTGCGCAAAAGTCCGTCGTTGCACCTGAAGGCCGCATTCAGCAAAATGGCCAGCGTATTTGCGGTGCTGTTTCCATCGGTGGCCATTGCGCAGTTGATGATTTATTCGGGCGTGGAGCAGCCGTCGATGGTGAGCTACATTGCCGAGCTGCTCAGCGGTCTGGGCAGCGGATATCCGGTGCTGGCCCCGTTTGTGGGCGTGACGGGCACATTTATCACCGGCAGCACCACCATTTCGGCGCTGGTGTTCGGAGCCTCGCAGCAGCAAACGGCCGAGTCGTTGGGCATCAGCACGCCGCTTATTCTGGCCTTGCAGCTGGTGGGCGCTTCGCTCGGCAACGCCATTTGCCTGTTCAACATCATCGCGGCGGCTTCGGTAGCCAACATCAAAGACTACAAAACCGTGCTGGCCCACAACATGCTCCCAACACTGCTGGCTACCCTGCTGGCAGGTCTGCTGGCCATGGCCTGGCTGCTGACGGCGGGCTGAGCCTACTTTATACGGGGCCCGGGTTTTGGAAAAAAGACAGCTCCCATCACCAGGGGAGGGGACTGGGAGCTAATAGCCATTGGTTGCTAGGACTGTCCTGCCGGGCATGAGGCGCTTGAAGCAAGGAATAGAGACATCTCGCCGGATAGTATTCTGCCGATTAATGCTACGCTTAGACGTCAGCACGCGAGATGTTCCGACTGCACTCGACATGACGTTCTTTTTCCATTATTCTGGCAAATGAACAGCCGCCTTTAGCGCCCGCCAATCCAGAACACCGGCTCTACATTCGCGACGGCAGCTGGTAGCTGATCGAAGCTTGTAGCATCTGGCTGCGCAGCTCACCGTGGTAGCCAATGCGCGTCCGGTCGCGGGGGCTGATGGACGATAAATCGGTGGAGGCCCGCACTTCCAGCCCAAAGCCAGCCGGCAGCTGCACGCCAGCCCCTAGGCTCAGGCCGAGGGCTAGCCGGCGGTAATGCTCGGTTTCGGGACGGTCAAATTGCGTTTCCACCGGGCCGGCAATGGTGCTGATGGTAGCCGTGCCTTTCTCGTTGGCGTTCAGCAGCCAACCGACTTGCGGGCCGGCCTGCACAAAGGCCTTACCGAAATTGGCGCGCAGTAGCACGGGTACGGAGAGGTAAGTCAGGCGGAGCTGGTAGCGCCCTTTGTAGCCGCCATCGGCCACACTGTAATCCTCCACCGTGAGGTCGGAGTGCTGCCGGCTGAGCTGCAGCTCGGGCACTAAGGAAAGGTGCTTGGTCAGGCGGTGCTGATAGAAGGCCGCCAGCTGATAGCCCGAACCGACCGAGGACGTAGCTTCCCGCTCGCGGTTGGCGGGCTGCGGCTTCATCGAGGCGGCATTGAGCCCCACGCGTACCCCAAACTGGGCATGGGCACTAAGCGCCAAGCACAGAAAACCAGATAAGACCAGGCAATGACGTTTCATGACGATAAGATGGTAAAGCAGTTGCTTGGTAGAGCCAAGCTGGGTGGCCGAAGGTTGCACGGACCAGCCGTTGCTGTCGCCAACTCAGCAATCAGACAACGTTGGCCAAACTCTCACTAGCTTTGAAGTAACACCGGCCGCTATAAGGCGCCGACTGTCGCCCCACCCCTAGCCTGCCTCATGAATCAACCGCCGAAGGATTTCGCTGCCGACAAAGAAGGCCTGCACCCGCGCAACCGCCACCGCGGCCGCTACGAGTTTGAGCAGCTGATCAGCAGCTCGCCGGAGCTCAAGCCTTTTGTGGCCGCCAATGCCTACGGCGACAACAGCATCGACTTTGCCGATCCGGCCGCTGTGAAAGCCCTGAACCGCGCCCTGCTAAAGCACTTCTACGGCATCGACAACTGGGACGTGCCCGCTGGCTACCTCAGCCCGCCCATCCCCGGCCGCGCCGATTACCTGCACTACCTCGCCGACCTGCTGGCCGACAGCAACGCCGATGTGGTTCCGCGCGGCAAAGGCATCCGGGTGCTCGATGTGGGCGTAGGCGCCAACTGCATTTACCCCATCATCGGCCAGCGCGAGTACGGCTGGCGCTTCGTAGGCACTGATTCTGACCCCGTGGCGGTGCGCATGGCCAAGCAAATAGTGGCCAGCAACCGTGCGCTCAACGGCGCCGTGGACATACGGCTGCAACCAAGCACGGCTGACATCTTCAGTGGCGTCATTAAGCCCTCGGAGTTCTTCGATCTGACGATGTGCAACCCGCCTTTCCACGCCTCAGCTGCCGAAGCCGAGGCCAGCAGCCGGCGTAAGACATCTAATCTTGGCCAAAGCCCCAGCCCCAAGCCCGTGCTCAATTTCGGCGGCCAGCCCAATGAGCTGTGGACGCCCGGCGGCGAGGCCACTTTCCTCTGGCGTATGGCCGAAGAAAGCGCCCATCTGCGGCAAAATTGCTTCTGGTTTACCACGCTGGTTTCGAAGAAGGACACGCTTCCGGGCCTCCACAAGTCCCTGCAAAAGCTTAAGGCCACCGAGGTACGCACCATCGGCATGACGCAAGGCCAAAAGGTAAGCCGCTTCGTGGCCTGGACGTTTCTGGACGAAGCACAGCAGCAGGAGTGGCGCCAAAAGCGTTGGGCGGCGAAGAGCTAGGGCAGGTATCATTTTGCTCAACAAGGAAGAACTTACGATACCAGCTCCTGTTGGCTTGCCCGTTTAAGCGTTTGGCGGCGGACACCACGTGGGTTAGCCACTGCATTCTAGGAGAAACCGATATCCAATAACATTACGCGGTTCAGCTACAGCTGCCTGCAACGCAGCTGTAGCTGAACCGCGTACGGGTTGCGGGGCTGGCGGCGCTGGGTCTTACTTTCAGGCATTGGATTGCAGATGCCGCCGTGCGACTACTCGCCGTTGTGCTGGTTGGGCATGTCCCCGGCCCGAAACAAGAGGTGCCTGCAATGGCTACCCAAGCCGCCTCTGCCACATCCCTGAATCGAGTGCCGCCCTCACCACTGGCTTAGCCAACAATCTTGGTTTGCCGGCACTTGCTCCCGCATCCGCGACATGGGCTAGCAAAGAGTCTCGTTGCGTCCGTCAGCGGGTGGCCAGGACTGGCGCGTACCATCGGCCAGACTATTTCAGGCCAAGCCAATGAGATACTCACTCCATTTCCTACCGATGGATTGGCTCGGCAGACCATCACCGGCTGCCTACCTCAAACCGATTAGAACCTGTCCCTATAAGCTAGGCTTCATGGCCCCATACGGCTGTCTAGTGGCGGTTCCGTTGCCTCCCAATAGCACTATTTAACTTAAACTCGACCAGTAAGCATGCACAATACTTGGAATCTTACATATTTATATATCTTTAGGCCAACATTTAATTATCCCTAGCTAACGGCGTTTTACCAATGATCTGCCATCCATTACTGCTGCTTAGGTGGAGACCAGAACCCACCCTAAAAAACGGGGCGCTAGCGAAGAGCCTGACGAAAAGAACCTTTTAACCACTAAGGAAACATGCGTTACTTTCTGAGAGCCTTGAAGAACTATGCGGTATTTAGCGGCCGGGCCAGAAGAGAGGAATACTGGATGTTTATCCTGTTTCATGTCCTTTTCGCCTCGGCAGCCATCGTGCTGGATAACGTGCTCGGCACTGCCATCGGGGACAGCGGCTACGGGTATTTTTACCCTATTTTTTCGCTTACCCTGCTGATTCCCAGCATTTCTGCTTCGGTGCGGCGGCTGCACGATATCAACAAAAGCGGCTGGCACTTGCTGCTCGTTTTCATTCCCGTAGCCGGCGCTATCTGGTTGCTGATCATGCTCGCCACCGAGGGCACCGAGGGCGCCAATCATTACGGCTACGCCGCCCGACGCACCAAGGTATTTGCTTACTAGGCACGCAACGCGTCCACCCCTGCAACGGCGGCAGCTTCTCTCGGGAAGCTGCCGCCGTTTTTTCTAGCAGATCAGTCCATATCGGTCTTAGAGCAATAGCACATCGATGCGGTGGGCGTGCACCATTTGCAGTGTCGCTGACCAAGCAAATACCGTGAAGTAGCCGTCCTGCGAAGCCACGAGCGCCACGGCATCGCGCTGATCGTACACAAACTGGGCTGCGGCCAGATGGCGCGTGCCACCATTCTGGGCCGGATGCAGGTAGCGCGGTTCGCTGTCCAGCACGGGCTCGGTGAGCACCATTTGGTCCACGGGCACGCTATCAGCGGCACGAGCAACCTTGGCTCCGAAGGCCAGCAGGTGGTAGTCGCGGGTGATGATGGTGGCCCCGTCGACGGCGGTGAAGCCGCCCACAATGCCGATGGCCCGCTGAATATCCGCTTGCCATTGCCACTTGGCCTGAGCCTGCTGGCGGCCTTCGGCGATGCCGCTGTAGGCGGGCTGCACGGCGTAGGTGATGGGCTGCACGATGGAAGTCTGCCACTGCGTGGAGCCGGAAGGCACCACCAGCACTAGGCCGCCGCGGCCGTGCCCGCGCATGGCCGCAGCCAGCTCTACCAGCACGCTATCGGCGGTTTCGCCGCTGGCACCCGGCAGGCCCCGGCCCGGCAGGAAGCGTTGCAGCGCCGGGCAGTCGTCCACGGCCGCGTTGTTGGCATCGACGAGCTGCAGCTGGTCGCCGCGCAGGATGGCCACGTTCACGAATTTGCCGAAGCCATCGGCCGGCCGGTGCTTGGCCACCAGCAGGCCGGGCTCCACCACTTCCAGCACAAAGCACAGCGGTGGAATGCCGGTGGCCGTGCCCCACACGTAGAGGCCCTCTTCATCGTACCACACGCCCAGATGAATGCCGGGCTGCTCCACCGCAGGCGCCAGCTTGAGCAGGTTGTAAGGAATCAGACGGCGCTTGCTAAATACTACCGGCTGCATAGCCTGCCCGGGCTGCAGCAAGGCCAGCGAAATGCGGGGCGGATGCCCCTCCTCCCGGCGCAGGCTGGCCCAAAAAGCAGCGTCGATCATCACTTCCACCAAGTCGGTGGACGGGTGCGGCCCAAGCTGCGTCACTTCCAGTGCACTAGCTGCGGCGCGGTGCTGCGCGAAGTGCTTTTCAATCATGGGCGCCACCACGCGCGCCGCCAGGTACGAGGGTTCCGAGAGCATAAGAGGCAAGTACGGGCTTCGGGACGAATCGGGCTAGCGGGCCCGCCCAAAAATACCCCGTCGCAATTGCCCCCGTTGATTGCCGCATTACCCCACCTGCCCCGCCTTAGCGCCCTTTTACCTTTGAAATATCAACTCAAAACCCGCACCCATGGCTACCAAAATCTTTGTCAACCTGCCCGTCAAGAACCTAAGCGACTCTATTGAGTTCTTCACCAAGCTCGGCTTCAGCTTCAACCAGCAATGCACGGATGAAAATGCCACCTGCATGGTGATAAGCGACGACATCTACGTGATGCTGCTGGTGGAGCCCTTCTTCCAGAGCTTCACCACCAAACCCATTGCCGACGCGACCAAAGCCACGGAGGTAATCATCGCCCTCTCGGCCGATAGCCGGGAAGAAGTAGACCAACTGGCAGACAAGGCCATGGCCGCCGGTGCCCGCCAAGCCAAGCCGCTGCAAGACCAAGACTTCATGTACGCCCGCAACTTTCAGGACCTCGACGGCCACCTCTGGGAGGTGATGTATATGGACATGAGTGCCGTGCCGCAGGAGCAGCCCGCTGCCGAGGTAGGTGCTTAGTTCGGCACGCCGTACTCACAAATTACAGCTTGAACAGCCGCAGCGGGCATAAGCCCCGTTGTGGCTGTTTGGCTTTTGACCAGGATGTAATCATTACAGTGCCTCCGCCTGATCAGGCAGCTACTAGTCGAACCGAAATCGACGTAGTTAAGCTAGCTAACCGCCCCAAGCAGACAACCTACACCCCCGCTTCTCTTTTGGAGTGAAGCTCGAGGGATGACGTCCGATGAAGGGGTAAGGATGCTTGGCTGGGCATCTTCCGTTCAATTGTATTCAGCTTCACATTTTACAGTAATCGTACAACAGCTACTTACCGACTGACTTACGCTGCTCAAGTGTGGGATTCATCTGACTACGAAAATCTAACCCCAGGCTCCCATGGCCGCTGCGCGAATGGGGTTAGCCAGAGCAATTGACGGCGAGGCCGGCCTGAGTTTTGCGGAGGCGAGAATCCGCTGCCTTTTACCCGGGCCTGGGCCGATATCGACAAGGCGGCATGTACCCAGAGCCCGACTGTTCGTTTAAGGCATCGGAATGGCGCTTGATACGCCCACCATCAGCACGAGCTTAGGCCCTTGCTCTACCACTAAGTAAGTTCGATCAACCCCATAGTAGAATGCGTTACTTTTTGCGAGCCTTTGACAAATACGCCGTTTTCAACGGCCGGAGCCGGCGTAAGGAATACTGGATGTTTGTCTTGTACCAGGCCATGTTTGCCATAGTGGCCCTCGTGCTCGATAACCTGCTGGGCATTACGGTGGATGGCGCCAGCTATGGGTACACGTACCTGATGTTTGCGGCCGCTCTGCTGGTGCCGAACATCTCGGCAGCCGTGCGGCGCCTGCACGATGTAAACAAAAGCGGCTTGCACCTGCTCGCCGGACTGGTGCCGGTGGTAGGCTGGGGCTGGCTGCTGTATCTGCTTGCGTCTGAGGGCACCATCGGCACCAATCCGTACGGACACCCTTACCAGAAAGTATTCGCTTACTAAGGCTTCGCCAATCAGCGTAACAGCAAAGAAAAGCAGCTGCAACTCCAAGTGTTGCAGCTGCTTTTCTTTGATTCCTTTTGGCTCGGGGTGTATCGCTCTGGAGTGGCCGCCCATGCCCGGCCTGCAGCCCAAGCAATAATCTTGACCAGACAGCACTTCCTCAGCAGCGCTTACAAGGCGGAGGTGCTGGGTCACGTGTGCCCCTTTCCTTATTTGTCGCAAACAGCCCGGCAGGTTGCCGCAATGGCCCATCCTGCTTGCTTTATGGCCCAAATACTTTTGTGCTGTCCTCTTCAATCAATACACTTGTCCGCGGCACGCCCCCGTTTCGAACCGAAAAACGGCCCCAGCCGACCGCCGACAAGTGCCTCAACCAGCAAAAGCAACGACAATGAGAAAGGTGAAGCTTCAGGTACAGATGACCCTTGATGGATACATCGCGGGGCCGAACGGCGAAATGGACTGGATGACCTTCGACTGGGACGATGCGCTGAAAAGCTACGTGGAGGCAATAACTGCACCCGTGGACTGCATCGTGCTGGGCCGCAAGCTGGCCCAAGGATTTATCCCGCACTGGGGCGCAGTGGCCGCCGACCCACACAACCCGGAATTTGCCGCGGGCCAGAAGTTTACCAATACTCCCAAACTTGTGTTTAGCCGCACGCTTGAGCAATCAGAATGGCCCAACACGGCGCTGGCCAAAGGCGACTTAACCGCCGAAATCACCCGCCTGAAGCAACAACCCGGCAACGACATCATCGCCTACGGCGGCGCGACGTTTGTAGCGTCGCTGATCAAGCATGGCCTGATCGACGAGTTTCACCTGTTCATCAACCCGGTGGCCATCGGACGCGGCCTGCCCATTTTCCACGAGCTCGGCAGCAAGCAAGCCCTAACGCTGGTTAAGACCACCGCTTTCGATTGCGGCATCGTGGTGCTGCATTACGAACGCAACCGCGACTAATTTTATCCTTACCGATCTGGTCAGCCGGGAAGAAACCCTGGCCGTGCTTCTTGCAGTTCGGTAGCGGGCCGATGCCGTATAAGCATTGCCACCCACAAGGGCTCCTGCCCTGCGTTATGAAGAAACTCCTTGTCGTCGTTCTGCCTTTGGCGCTGTTGAGCAACTGTCAGCAAGTCACTACCACTGCCGAGACGCCTGTGGTACGCTCGGGCCCCGCCCCCACCAACCGCAGCGCCGAGACTGAGGGCGATGCGCGGGCTGCCCTGCGTAGCTACCTGCAAGCGCAGCCGCAGTCCGAGCTGTACGTGGTGGATTCCGCGGCCTTGGTGGAGGTGAATGCCGAATGGCAGGCGCTGGTACCGCGCACCGACTGGGCCGACCGCATGCCCAACCGAGCAGCCTTTCGCATTGATAAGCTAACTGGCGAAGTGCGCCCGCTGCCCGTGAAGTAAGAGTCAGCGCCTACGCGGCGTAGGCTCCGCCGGCCTAGCCTAGGACTTCCACTTCTGCGCGATGTTCAGGGCCGTTTCCAGCATGTATGGTTGCCATTGCTCAATCTGCCAATCGGTGTGCGCTAGACTGGAGGCCTGGAGTAAGCGTCGTGCTTCGGTTTCGGAAGGTGCGCTTTCCAGTATTTCGGCCAACCGCCGCTGCTGCTGGTGCAGGCGCTCGTCTTGGGCTACGGGGCCGGTGGGCAGCGGCTGACGGGGCAGAAAATCATTGGTAGGGCGGCTGAGCGGACCGGTGCGGTGCTGGGCCACGAGCGCCTCCATGCGCGCAAAGTCCTGGCGAAACTGGGCACGGCGGTCGTCAGTGTGCAGGGCGTGGCCGAGCTGTTCCAGCACTACGTATTTCAGGTTGGGGCAGCGCGGCAAGGTCCATTCAAGCAGCTGAAACACCTCGTCGGGCACGCTGTCGTCGTGGGTGTCGCGGCGTACGCGCTGGCCGGGCGCCTGCGCCGCCGCGTCCCAGCTACCGCCCGAAATGTGGATTTCGCGCACCCGCTCCAGCGGATACAGCCGGATGAGTTCCTCGTAAGGCACAGCGAAATTGTGGAGCTGGCAGTACAAGTTGTGCAAGTCCAGAATCAGGAAGCCGTTGGTGGGCAACAGCAGCTCTTCCAAAAAGGCGCCGTGGCGCTTCACCTCATCCAGCGTGTACGCAAAAGCCAGGTTTTCCAGCCCCACGGGGCAGCGGCAGGCCTCGTGGATGCGCGCCAGCCGGTCTTGCCCAATGCGCAGGGCCGCGGCCGAATACGGAATGGGCAGCGGCGCGCCGTGGTGAAAGTTCTGCCCCGTGAAAAAGCCGAAGTGCTCGGTGATGTGATCGAAGCGGAACCGGGCGGATAGCTGCGCGAGGTGCCGCAGCCACTGCTGCTGCTCGGGGGTCCAGCGGCCCGAGAGCAACGAAAAAAACACGCCGTGACCTACTAGCCGTCCGGCCTCGGCGTAGGTGTGCAGTAGGCCATCAAACCATTCCGGCACCTGCTCAGCCCAGTAAAGCGCATCAAAGGACCACTCCAGGGCCTCTACCCGGCCTGCTTCCAGCAAGGGAAAAGCGGCGGCCAGGATGTCGGCATCCAGATTACAGGCTACCGAGGCGTAAACGGCGGGGGCGGCGTCCATTGGGGCGGCAAAAGGAGAATGATTAAGGCCTGCGGAACGTGCCACGCCGAGCGCAACGAGACATCTGGGGCGCGGGTGCTAAAAATGAATCAGCAGGCAACACCTGGATGGCTCGTTGCGCTCGGCTCGACCGTCGGGCTGATGCCCGGCAGAACCGACGACTAGCCCATGCCGCAAGCCGGGCAGTTGGCGGCGGGCGATTTGGTGCCGCCTTTCGTGCCTTCTTCCTTGGGCTTGGGGTCGTCTTTTTTCACGCAGCTAGTGGTAGTCTGCACGGTCAGCCCGATCAGAACAGCGCCGAGGACTGCTTTGGGAAGTTTCATAACCGAATAAATAATGGTGAGAGCCTGAACAGGATTTGGGTCAAGTAAGCGAGCCGCAAAGCGGCCGAAAGGTTGCATAGACGACCGTAACCAAGCGCTGTACAACGGATACCGGCCCTTCATGAGCACCAGGCCCAATGCACAGTCGGGAAAACCGCAGATGCTACTCTAATGGAGTATGCAAACGCTGCTTTAGCCCACGCGCTTACTGTTGCCTATGCCGCAGCCCCGCATCTATGCTGCTTCGCCAAGCAGACGACAAATTAAGCGGTACGGCTTTTTAGCTTAACGGCCATGGACCTTAAACAACTTTATTGGCCATAAAAAGCAGCCTTGGCGAATGGCGCTCAATCAGCTAGCTGATTGGCGTACTCGACCAACGAAAGCATATCCAGCGGATAGCGCACGTCGAGGCGGTGCTTCTGTGCATAGGCTTTTACTCTATTAGCCTTCGACCCAAAAATTGATATCAAATCCTCCTGCAGATTGCGCAAGGGCACTATCTGTTTATTGGGCTTAGCCACATAGTAGCTATCCTCCCACCCACTGTAGGAAACCCGGTGTCGGTGTGCACTCCGTGATTTCCCCAAGACTATATTTCTGTGATTTTGACCGCCCAGTTGAACAGGCGCCAGCAGTAACCGTTGGGTTTGGCGCCGCAACAGCAGGTAAGATCCGTTGGTAAGCTGCTCGTAAAAGCCCAGTCCGGCAGGCCCCCCATTTTTATCGGGCTTGAGTGGCATTACCCGAAACAACCTCACCGTGGTGGTGTCCAGACCAAATTGGCGCACTTGCTGCTCCTTCACCACGTCGTTTACCGCCTGCAACTGCCCATAATCCCCCAGCTCATAAAGCCGGGGCAGCCTTTCGGGCTGGTATACCTCACGGAAAGCCGAAAACATGCGTATGGACGAAGCAGGTAGCGCCCTGACTTGTTTATTGGCCAAGCGCAGCACCACGGTTTCATCGGTGCGTCTAATCTCCAACGCCCCGCGCAACGTGTCGCCGGTGGTTAGCAGCACCGCGCCATCCACAAAATGCTGCGGATAGTAAGTATCCTGTGCCGTAGCCAGATTTGCCCATAAAAAGCACACCCCTGCGACTATCCCTTGAGTGGTTTTGGTTACTGACGCCATGGTAACGTGACTTCCCCACAGACAGGTGTAGGCAAATGTTGTAGCGTTGAATATAGCCATCGTAGCCACGGAGCAATAAACGCTCCGGTTTCCTCCGTGCGGTTGAGCCGTGTGCTTAGGGCGAAGAAACGAGCAACCGAGACTTAGCTCAGTGCGGCCTCGGTGGCGGCCAGCCACTGCCGGGCGCGGCTCATGTTGCGAGCCGAGTACTCAATGGCCCAGAACACAAACTCCGTTCCGCAGCCCACTGCCCGCTCGCAGCTGCGTGTGCTATCGATTTCGGCTAGCACCGCTGCCAGGTAAGCGCAATCTATTGGATCCGGCTGCGGGAAATAGGCTGCCAGTACCGCTGGTATCTGCTCGGGCGGCAAAGCGGCAAACTGGTAGGCCAGTGCCTCGGCAAAGCCAGGGGCATAGGGTGGCACCAGCAGGCTAGCCGTCGGATGCGTGGCGGCTTGAGCGGCTGCTAGCTGCCGCTCGGCCAGAGTGGGCTTGCGTGTCATTATTGATTGCTTGGTCTAAGCCCTTATTGATACGTCAAGACCGGGACGCCGGGTCGGTGGAGGCAGCAGTAACAGAGCTTTGGCATCCGCACCTGCCCTTAATACGGCCTGCTCAAGCGCAGCTTTCTGAAAAAGCCGCCTGCATGAAACCCTTCCCGGAGCAACACCGCCACTATGTGCAGCACTGCCTGAATGGCTCTAACAGCGCGGCTATTCAAGCGGCCGCACTTCCTCCAAATTGATTGACCCGACGCTTCCCATTTCCCATTACAGGTGTGAGCCAACTACTATGCGCGTCCGCAGCCACGCCCGCGCCTCGGTCTCGTCTTCGAAATGCTTGAAGGTGGGAGCCTGGGGCCAGTCGAGTAGGTGGGGGTCCACCTTTTTCAGCCAGGCCATAGTTTCGGGTGGACTCAGCAATGCTGCGTAGCGGTAGTTGCCCTGCACCACGGCGCGTGGCAGCCAGTTGGTTGTCACCCAGTGCTGTTCCTCAGCGGTAATGGGTGCTATGTCTCTGTGGTCCACCAAAGCCTTGCCCGTTCCCAACCTGCGAATTACCCGCAGCAGCGCGTTCATGGCTTCCTGATAGTCGGCCAGAAGGCGCGGCGCCGGCTGCCAGTGCATCACTGCGAAGCCCTCCGGATCTGCCCGCACCTCGGCAACGGCGTTGGCAAAGTGAAGCAAGTCAGGAGCGTGCATACGACGGAGAAAACAACGGTTGGCTAGCTAGCCGGGCTTTGGAACCACCAATGTACGTCTTTAGCCTTTGGCCAGGGTTAAGTTGCCGGTGGCTCGACAGTGAAGCTTGCACCTCCCCGATACGCCAGCCCACGTGAGTACGAGGAAGTCAGCTTCTGTCCCCCTCTTTAGCTGAGTCATCGGGCAATAACTTGATATTAGTCAAGAAAGCCTCCGAAGCCACCCGCCACCTTTGAAGGGTACACTTCCCGTTGACATATGTCGGCTTTCTCCTGGCCTTCTGCCCGCGCCCTGCCCCTTGTTTTTGCGTTTCCACTAGCCCTCGTGCTGCTTGCGGCCAACGCTCTGGCCGACCATTACTGCGCACCGTCCGGTATACTGCTGACGCCAGTAGTGGTGCCGGTGGCCGTCTTTCTTGTTGCCTTTGCCCGGGGTCCTCGGCCAGTCTTGAAAGCGGTATTAGCCGCTGCCTTGATTTCACTGCACGACAGCAGCATCAAACTCTACGGAGGCGGCATGCATGATCTGGAAGGTAAGGGCTTTGTTACGCTCTTTCTGCTCGTGGCATTGCTGCCAGCATTCCTCACCTTGGTTGCAGCCATTGATCAAGGCAAGACATCTTCACCAAAGGCTAGAAGGATAGCCAAAATCGTGTTCCTGGTTTTGGTGTTTGCTCACATGTACCTGACCGATAATCTTGGGCAAGGCCAGTGCGTGAATTGCTACTGACTTTGTTTATAGGCGCTGTGACGGAAGTGTTGAGCTTTATATGCCTTTAGAACAAGCATCAGGAGCAGCACAGCCGCTTTGGCGTTTTGCTAATTCGGCGATAAGCAGAACCAGATTGCCACTGTAGCGGCAGTGGAGGTACAACCTCCACTTCATGCATGGCGCGAGCTACAAGCTCGCGCCAGTGTGGAGAAAGCCGCTTGGAATGCATAAAAAAGCGGCCGAAGCCCAAAGAAGCTTCAGCCGCTTTGGGCGGCTTTCTCACCTTCCGATGAACTGGGGGCGCTAACCAAGCTAGATCTATGTGCTCCGTTGCCCATGCTAGTCCTTCTTAACGTAGCGCGCCAACGCCATTTCCAACTCTTCGCCGCGTAGGTTGACGGCCACAATCTTACCGCTGGGGTCGATGAGGAAGTTTTGCGGGATACTCTGCACGCCATAGTTGCGGGCGGCTTCGTTCTTCCAACCTTTCAGGTCCGAAATCTGCGTCCAGACCAGCTGGTCGTCTTTGATGGCCTTGAGCCATTTCTCACGGCTTTTCTCATCATCGAGTGACACGCCCAAGATGTCGAAATTTCGACCCTTGTAGGCGTTGTATAACTTAATCAGCGCTGGATTTTCTTTGCGGCAGGGCCCACACCAGGAAGCCCAGAAATCCACCAGCACGTACTTGCCCCGGTAGTCGGCCAGCGACACAGCCTTGCCCTCAGGCGTTTGCTGCGTGAAGTTGAGCGCTTGCGCTCCGATTGCTACGTTCCGAAGCCCGTGCAGCTTTTCACCCAACAAACGACCGGGTGGGCTGTTCTTTAAGGCAGCGCTCATGGGCTCGTAGAGCGGGGCCATGGAAGCATACGTAGGTGGCTCCACCATCTGCAGTTGGCTCAGGCTCTGCAGGCTCACCCAGGAGTTGGGATTGGCTTTGATAAAAGCCTTGACTGCTTGTACATACTCCTGTTGAGTTGCGGCTTCTTGCACCCGCATGCGTTCCTTGAAAGCCGGTGTATCTCGTTCTGCATCCGTGGCCTTTTGGTAAACGGCCTCCTGGGCCTTCATCTTATCTGTTACCGGTTTTAGGGCTGCCTCCAGCTTCTGCTGCTCCATCGTCGTTTGCCCGCCCTTGATAGTGGCCTCCGCCAGCGAACCGGCGCTGGTGATTACCACTGGCCCCGGCTCCAGGAACACCCAAAGGCGGCCTTTCCAATCTGCAAGGGCTTCTTTTACCCGGCCGTTGCGCTGCAGCACCAAGCCTACTTCTTTGGGATAATCAGTCGTTCCCTTGAACTCAAAAGCTCCGTTCTTTAACGTAGCCGAATCCTGCACCCCGGACATTTGCAACAGGTAGATTTTGGCGGGTGCATTTAGCTGGCCGATTTTGCCTTTGATAGTGTAAGGCACTGCGGATTGGGCGTAAACCAAGCTGGGAGCAGCCAGCAGTAAAGTCAGTAAGGCTCGTTTCATACAGAGTTGATATTACAAGATGTATACTGCTGGGGCCGGACAGAACCCACTTCAAGCATAGGCGGCCGCCCAGCTTAGCCGAGCAGCCTCACAGCCCATTCCGCTATTGGAGAGCGTCCGTCGTTGGGTCTAAACTAACAAACAAAATGACCGAAGCCTGGAGTGTCTTTAGTTGCTTTGGCGTTTCTGTTTATTTGAAAACAAACAGAGCCCTATTGCCGCCATGACGGCAGCGGAGGTACAACCTCCACATCAAGCAAAGCACGAGCTGCAAGCTAGTGCCAGTATGGGTTACCGTTCGGCTACCGGACGCAGCCAGTTCATGGCTTGGCCCTCGTCCTCAAACATAGCAATGTCAAACGGGCGAGCTGGGTCCAGCGCATAGGCCACTTCCCGTTGATGCTCCGGGTCGCTGGTGTACTGTTGCGTCATGTACGGCGAACTCAGCACGGCCATGCGCAGGCGATGGGGAGCCAGCTGCGCCACTGCTTTTGGGTAGAATACGCGATTCACCCAGGCACTCAGCTCCACTGGCGCTTTTGCCCGCCGACGCACATCCAGCAGCCAATCGTTCAAGCCCCGCGTGGCCGCCACCTCCAGCATCTGCCAGTACTCCGCTTGCACCACCTCTATGTCGGCCTCCGTGTGCCAGCGCACAACCAGCACGCGCAAATCGGGTCGAATAAAAAGAGTGCGGGAGGCAAGCACAATGGTGTCGATCATGGCCCAAAGATAACTCCCTATCATCCAATCAATATCTGCTGTACCGCATGCTTAATTGGGGACGAGGCTAACGACCAGCAATTTTTTCGAGGAACATCTACCTCGGGGACCATGCGGGGGCTGGTGGCTTCGTGGTTGTGCATTACGACCACCAGCGGGGCCTCAATCAATGGCCGTAACCACACGGACGATTCTTAAAACCCTAGTGCTCTGGCTTGGGTTTCGCCGCTGCGGATACTTCCTAGTCTCTAGCGTTCGGACATGGTGGTTGCCAAGTGCGTTGTAACCCGTACGGTATCCGCTCCGTCGTACTCCAGCATGGGTAAATGCACAGGGAGACACCATTAACAAATCCGACATAAACGCCAAAGCAGCTGAAGATTGAAAAGTTACAGCCATTTTGCGTTTATTACATTCGAAACCAGTTGGTTTATCGTATATTCCACCAAAGGGAATGAGATTCAAGATTTTCTTTCTAGTGATTTTTTACACGCTCTGTTCATGCTCTGTTAAAAGAGAAAACACTTATGAAGAAAGCCTTAATACGTGTATAAAAAGACTAGAGTACTATCCGAAAGAAGTTGGTGCTACCAACCTTGAAAGAGCAAACGCGGATCTTCAATTTGAAGAAGGAATTCGTGAGTGTATGAAGGGTTCTACAGGCCCGGCCTACGTAGTAAGAACATATCGTGGCGACAGCATCAGCACAGTGCCGACGCAGGGCAAGGCCATAATTTTGTTTTTTTGGTTCATTGACCCTCACGCACCAGTCGAATTCAAAAAATCTGATTCCGCCTTATTTGCGGCAATGAACGAGCTCTACCATAATTATAGTATCAATGTTGATTTCTTAGGATTTCCGTTCAACGATTCACTTACAACAGAAAAGTATTTGCAAGAAAATCCTTTGGATTTCCCACAGGTTAACGACAAACGCATGTATGAGATGCATGAAGTAATAACACGAAATCATGGCCTTTACACCCTATTCATTAACACCCAAGGAAAAGTTGTCAAAATTAAATCTGGAAGCCTCACACGAAAGAAGTTGATTATAGATGATTTTGCACCGATAATTCAAGCATGCATAGAAGACAAACCTTACAACAACTAAGACGCAAAAGCGGCTGAAGCTCTCGTAGCTCCAGCCGCTTTTTGTTTCCGCCTTTCGGCTTCGGAATTACATGTGTATCGCCCGGTTCTCGGTGGCGGCGAGGCAGGCTTCCTTCATGGCTTCGGCGTAGGTGGGGTGGGCGTGGCTCATGCGGGCTACGTCCTCGGCGGAGGCGCGGAACTCCATGGCCGTCACGGCCTCGGCAATGAGGTCGGCGATGCGCGGGCCGATCATGTGCACGCCCAGGATTTCGTCGGTTTCCTTGTCGGCCAGCACTTTCACGAAGCCGTCGAGGTCCATGGAGGCGCGGGCGCGGCCCGAGGCGCGGAAGGGGAACGAGCCGGTTTTGTAGGCCTTGCCCATTTCCTTAAGCTGCTCTTCGGTGTAACCCACGGCGGCCACTTCGGGCCAGGTGTACACCACGCCGGGGATGAGCAGGTAGTTGATGTGCGGCTTCTGGCCCGCAATGCGCTCGGCCACGTACACGCCTTCTTCCTCAGCCTTGTGGGCCAGCATGGCGCCCCGAATCACGTCGCCGATGGCGTAGATGCCGGGCACCGAAGTCTGCAGGTGCTCATCGACCTTGATGCGGCCGCGCTCTTCCATCTGCACGCCGGCGGCTTCCAGGTTCAGGCCCTCGGTGTAGGGCGAGCGGCCCACGGCCACGAGGCAGTAGTCGCCCTCAAACTTCACTTCCTCGCCTTTAGGGCTGGTAGCAGTGACGGTCACGGTGTCGCCCTCACGGGTGGCGCCGGTTACCTTGTGCGAGAGGAAGAACTGAATGCCGATTTTGCCGAGCACGCGCTTGAGCTCCTTGCCCAGCGCGCCGTCCATGGTGGGGATGATGCTGTCGGTGTATTCCACCACCGATACCTTGGCGCCGAGGCGGGCGTACACCGAAGCCATTTCCAGGCCGATAACGCCACCACCAATCACGATCATGTGCTTGGGCACTTCGCGGATGTTCAGGGCCTCGGTGCTGGTGATGATGCGCTGCTTGTCCTGCTGAATAAACGGCAGCACCGTGGGCTTGGAGCCGGTGGCGATGATGACGTTTTTGGTCTCGATTTGCTGGGCCTCGCCGCCCTCGGTGGGCGTGATGCTGATGTGATTTTTATCGACGAACGAGCCCACGCCGCGCAGCACCTCGATCTTGTTCTTCTTCATGAGGAACTGGATGCCGTCGGTGTTGGCCTTCACGACCCCGTTTTTGCGGTCGATCATCTGGTTCATGTTCACCTGCAGGTCGCTGAGCTCAATGCCGTGCTCCTTGAAGGTGGTGTGGGCATTGTGGAAGTGCTCCGTCGAGTCGAGCAGGGCCTTAGAGGGAATGCAGCCCACGTTCAGGCAGGTGCCGCCGAGGGTGGGGTATTTCTCGATGAGGGCCGTTTTGAAGCCGAGTTGGGCGCAGCGGATGGCCGCCACGTAGCCGCCGGGGCCGGAGCCGATGACGGTAACGTCGTATTGGTTCATGCTGAAGATCGGGTTGATAAGCGCTTGCGGGCAAAGGTAAGGCAGAATGCAAAGCGCCGGGGATAAACCTGCGGAGGGGATGGAAGTTGGGGCTAGCGTTATAGCTAAGCAGGCTATAGCAAAAGCTAAAGCTCGCTCCCCTCCTCAGATGAGGAGGGGTTGGGGGTGGTTGAATGGGGGGAGCTACTTATGGCTCAGCAGGACGTGCTTTTTCTAGCTGTTCTGTTAGAAGTCAACCACCCCTAGCCCCTCCTCATCTGAGGAGGGGGACTAGACTTAGCTTTAGCTCTAGCCAGCCCTCTGCCCTACTCCACCAGCACGCCGATGTAGTAGTTGAACGTGTCGACTTCGGTATTCTCGCGGGTGGCGCCGGGTAGGTCGATGGGCTCGAAGCGGGTGGTGAGTTGAATGAAGCGGTATTCGCCGCCTTTCAGCCGCACGCGCACGGGCATGTCGAAGCCGGGTACGTCGGCAATCCAGCGGGCCAGGGTCTGGCCGTTTTCCACGCGCAGCTCCAGCGTCGGGACGTTGCGGTGGCGCAGGTACTGATCAAACATCTTAGTAAGGTCGCGGCCGCTTTGCTCGTTGATATAGGCCACGATTTGCTCGGTAGTCACAGTCTGGTGGTAGAACTGCTGGTTGAGGCCGCGCAGGATCTGGCGCCACTTCGCGTCGTCGTTTATCACCGTGCGCACCATGTTCAGCAAGTTGGCGCCCTTGTCGTACATGTCGCCGGAGCCTTCGCGGTTTACGCCGTAGGGACCGATGAGGGGCCGGTCGTTTTGGATGTGGCGGCGCTGCCCGTGCACGTATTCCTGGCCGGCCTGCTTGCCAAACAAGCTTTCCGTAAACAAGCCTTCGGAATAGCAGGTGAATGACTCGTGAATCCACATATCAGCAATGTCCTTGGCGGAGATGTTGTTGCCGAACCACTCGTGGCCGCTTTCGTGGATGATGATAAAGTCCCACTTGTCGCCCCAGCCGGTGGCCGAGCGGTCTTTGCCGAGGTAGCCGTTCTGGTATTTATTGCCGTAGGCCACGGCGCTTTGGTGCTCCATGCCCAGGTGCGGCGTCTCGATGAGCTTGTAGCCATCCTGATAAAACGGATACGGCCCGAACCAGTGCTCAAACGACTTAAGCATGGGCTTCACGTTGGTCCCGAATTGCTTTTTGGCATCGGCTAAGTGTTCGGGCAGCACCCAATAATCCAGCGTTAGCCGGCCCTTCTCGCCCTGGTATGTGTCGCTGAAATGCGTGTAGTTGGCCACATTCAGGGCCACGTCATAATTATTGATGGGGTTCGACACAAACCAATCGAAGCGCGTGGCGCCGCCTTTCAGCTTGGTGGTTTTGCGCAGGCGGCCGTTCGAAATGTTCTTCAGGCCTTTGGGCACCGTCACGCTGATGAGCATACTGTCGGGCTCGTCGGACTGATGGTCTTTGGTGGGCCACCAGATGCTGGCACCCACGCCCTGGCAGGCCGTGGCCACCCAAGGCTGGCCCTCGCCGTGCTCCGCAAACACGAAGCCGCCGTCCCAGGGCGCGTGCTGGGCCACGGTGGGGTGGCCGGCGTAGTACACCGTGAATTCGTCGCAGGTGCCCTGCCGGATGGGCTGCGGGAAGGTTACAAACACGGCATTATGCTCGCGGGTGAAAGGCAGCTCCTTTCCCTTGTACACCACCTTTTGCACGACCAGATTGGCAAACAAGTCAAACTGCAACCGCGTGAAATTTTCGGTCGCTACGAAGCGGAACAGGTTGGAGCCGCTGAGGTAGCGCTTGCCGATGTCGAGCTTGACGTCGAGGTGGTAATAGCTGACGTCGTAGCACGTGCGCAACGGCGTGAGCGTGCCGCGCAAGGAATCGGCGCGGGTGAATTCGGACCTGGATTTCAGCAGCTGGGCCGTGCCCGTGCGCGGCAAACTCAGCAGAAGGCAGCACAGGCAAAGCGCAGCCCGGAGCCAAGGGAAAACGGTGGAATGGAGCATGGAGACGAATAACACCAGCCGTTTGGCGGGGATGCATTGCTTAACGGCATGGGCAAGTTCAGCACAGTTATCGTCACAATCGAAAGCGCGCTACTGCTCTCGATATAACCTTTGGTTATCCAATTAACAGCAGACTCAATACTAGTAAACTAGCTTACAATCATAATTGTAAACCATACTACTACTTAGCTGATTCTATCCTACCGCACCTTGGCCCGCGTCAGGAGGCGCGCAAAAATGCCCGGCGCAAAGCGCTTCAGGTACACCCCGAGGGTTTCCCGGCCGCCAAGGTAGGCTTCGGATTGGCCGCGTGCAATAACGCCCACGGCCTGGCGCGCAAATTCATCGGGCGCCAGGCCTTTGTCAGTAGCCTCGTCCATGGTGCCGAGCGGGCTACCGTCGCCCGTCAACGCGTTGACGGAGACGCCCGTGCGAATAAAGCCCGGACATATGATGGCGATGCCGACGCCGGAGCCGTGCAGTTCGGCGCGCAGCGAGTCGAAAAAGCCGTGCAGCGCGTGCTTGCTGGCTGCGTAAGCCGAACGGTAGGGCGTACCGAACTTGCCCACCAAGCTACTAATGGTTACTACGCGGCCACTGCGCTGCTTTAGCAACTGCGGCAGCACGGCCTTGGTAAGGGCCACAGTGCCGAAGTAATTCACTTCCATCAAGCGGCGGTCGACGTCGAGGGTGGTATCCACAGCCAATGAGCGTTGGCTCACGCCGCCATTGTTCACCAGCACATCCAGACGGCCGTAGTGCGCCAGCACTTGCGCGGCTTTGGCGGGCAGGCTGGCGCTATCGGCCAGGTCCAGCGGCACTATGAGAGTTTCGGCGGGCGCGCAGGCCGCGGCCACGCGGCGCAGCTCGGCTTCGTTGCGGGCGGAGAGGACGAGCCGGGCGCCGGCGCGGGCAAAGGCTTTGGCCAAAGCTTCGCCAATGCCGGAGGAAGCGCCTGTCACCCAAACGACTTGCTGGTGGAAGTTCATATCGGGGAAGATAAGGGCCGGCTGACTTCTGCCAAGGAGCTGACTTTGATGCCAGTACTGTTGGAGTGGCAAGGTGTGGCGCCAGGTGGGGCAGCCGGCCCAGCAACCAGCAAGGAAAGTCCAAGGCTGGCGCGGGAAGATTTCGGTTGGATGCCGAAGTGGTGGCCGTTACGTTTGCGCCCTCGTACAAGGCCGCGTTGCCTTTTGCTGTCGTTTCGCGCTGTTGATTATGTCTGTTGCTTCTCCTGCCACTCGTCCCTCGCCTTGGCTTATTGGGGCGGCGCTGCTGGCACTTTACCTGATTTGGGGCTCTACTTACCTCGCCACCAAAACGGCCCTGCAGGCCTGGCCGCCGTTTCTGCTATCGGCCATGCGCTATTTGCTGGCGGGGGGCATCCAATACTCCGTGGTGCGCTTCAGCGGCGCGGCGGCCCCCAGCCGGCAAGACTGGCTTCGGGCGGCCGTGGTGGGGCTATGCCTGCCGCTGTTCGGCAACGGCGGCACCACCTTCGCGCAGCAGTACATTCCCTCGGGGCTGGCGGCGCTGATGGTGGCCACGGTACCCATGTTTCTGGCGCTGCTGGGCTGGTGGGGTGGCCTCACGCCCCGACCCACGCTGAAAGTGATGCTGGGACTGGCTTTGGGCCTAGTGGGCATGTACCTGCTGGCCAGCACCCGCACCTCGGCGCCGGTGCTTATTCCGGGGCAGCCGGCCATCGGCATTGCCTCGGTGCTGCTGGCGGCCTTTATGTGGTCGGTGGGCTCGTTGTATTCCAAGAAAAACCCCATAGGTGGCTCGCCTTTTCTGGGCGTGGGCATGCAGATGATTTGCGGCGGCGGCTTTCTGCTGCTGGCTGGGCTGCTGCACGGCGAGGCGCCGCGCTTTCACCTGACGGGCATCAGCACGCAAGCCTGGCTGGCCTTTGCCTTCCTGCTGACGTTTGGCTCGTTCGTGGCTTTTTCGTCTTACATCTGGCTGCTGCGCGTGGCCGATCCGACCTTGGCAGGCACCTACGCCTTCGTCAATCCGGTGGTGGCCGTGCTGCTGGGCTGGGCCTTTGCGGGTGAGGCCCTGAACACGCAAATGGCAGGTGGCGCAGCGCTTATCGTGTTGTCGGTAATGCTGGTGGTGCTGGGCGGGCGCCCCACTAAGGCGCCGCAGCCGGCGCCGGCGGGCGACCGGCAGTTGGCAGATGTGCAGGATTGATAGCCTCACGGCTTCCTTGTCCGCAGAGCTGAGGAGCCAGTTAAAGGATGCCTTGGTGTTCATTGCCGCGGCTAGCACCACACCGCATCAAGCGACACGTTTCGAACCTCAAAAAACACAAGCGGGGCCGTCGAACTCAGTTCGGCGGCCCCGCTGTCGTTATGCGGAATCGTAGCCAATGGCTGACTTGCCCCTCAACACCCGCACGCATGGAGCGAGTCAGGGACCGTAGGGCAAGGCCCCTACTCCATTACTGCCACTTTGCTCAGCGCATGGGCGGCCAAACGCTCAGTGCAGTGCTGGCAGCAGAAGGCCGCGTCGGCGTGCGGCTGGCGCAGCACTAGCACCGGAATGCGGGTGTGGAAAGCGCGCGTCTTGGTGTAGCACACATCGAAAAAGCGGCTGAGCAGGCTCACGTCAGAGGGCGCGAAAATCAGCAGTTGAGTTTGCATCTGGGCGCAGAAGTCACCAATGCCTTCCAGCGGGTCGTCGTCAAGCACCAGCTTGCTGTCGATGGAGACATCAGCGAGTTGCTCGCGAATGGCCTGCATGCCTTTTTTGATGCCGATAAGCTCCGGCATATCAAGGCGCTGATAGAAGTGTACGAGCTGCACGTGCGCCCGCAGACCGCCTACAAAACCGGCCAGACGCGGCAGAGTAGCTTTGTCGAGGTGAGCAAAATCAGCCAGGAAGGCTACCCGCGTGGGCAACGGGCGCGAGCCGGGCGGCACCACCAGCACCGGGCAGCTGGCCAGCTCGGCGATGCGCACGGCATGGTTGCCGCTGATGGCCTGCTCGCCGCAGTCCACGTGCTCCAGGTTCATCACCAGCAAGTCGGCTTGGTACTGCTCGATGAGGGGCTGGATGTGGTCGTGCAGGCAGCCGGAGCGCAGGGCATACTGGTAGCGGATGCGCCGGCCGTCCTGGCGCACGAGTTGCACGTAGCGTAGGCGCTCGGCCAGGGTTTCGAGGCGCTTCTGATAATCGGCCTCATCGGCGGCCGGGAGCGGGCCATTGTGGTGGCAATACACCAGCACCACTTCAGCCGACATGCGCACGGCTAGCTTGTTGGCATACACCAGCGTGTGCTCCGCCGCTGCGGTCAGGTCGATGGGAACGAGGATGGTCTTCATGGAAAAAGCAAGGCTGAGGGAAAGCAGTGGTTATCGGGCCGAAGCCGGGTGGCACACCGTGATAGGTTGATTGGCAGCGGGCTGATGGCAGCTTACCGACTGGCCCGCCTTCGCCGGTTGGGCAATCTGCGGGCTTAGGTACGGGATGCCCAACCCAAGACCGCGCACAATGAACAGCAGTGCCATGGCCGTGGCCACCACGGGCACCGCCTGCCGCAAGCGCGCGCGCCAGTGCAACGGCACAAGCTGCCCCGTGAGCGAAAGTGCCAGCATTAGCGGGAGGGTGCCCATCCCAAACAAGCTCATGTAGGCCGCAGCACCACCTACGCCCGGCACACTCAGAGCGCCCGCCAATGCCAAGTACACCAGCCCACAGGGCAGTAACCCGTTCAGCACTCCCGTCATGTACAAGGCGCCGTAGGAGTGCCGCTGAAAGAAATAAGCCAGTGTATTTTTCAGGCGAGCCAGCACGCGGTCGAGGCCCACGGCTGCGGCAGCCCGGGCGCTGTAGCGCTCCGGCAGGGCTACCAGCAGCAGAATCAGCAGGCCCGAGGCAATGGACAACCCCTGCTGCAAACCGGCTACGCGCAGCGACTGCCCCAGCAGCCCAGCGCCGGCGCCCAGCGTGGCATAGGTGCTCACGCGGCCCAGGTTGTAGAGCACCCGGCCGGCCACGTAGCGACTGCTGCGCTGCCCCGCGCCGGGCAGCGCCAGCGCAATGGCACCGCACATGCCCACGCAGTGGAAGCTGCCAAGAAGTCCAAAAACAAAACCGGCCCAGAGCATCGGTAAGGCAATGAAGAAGTAAGGGCTAACCCCGCTAAAAGCACGGAGGCGCTAGCGAAGGCAAGTTCGCTAGCGCCTCCACGGGCCCCTATGACAAAAATCAGTCGGCGACGGTGATATTTTTCTCAACGAAGTAGGCTCGGCCAGCGGCCTCAAAATCGAGGCGAATACGCCAGTAGCCAGGCTTGAGCTTGGCAGTGCTAAGCTGCTGAGCGCCGGCCGCATTCACGTGCAGGGGCACACTGAAGTCGAGCGTCTGATCGGAAGGGCGGAAAAACTGCACCTTGCCGGTAGCTGCCTGGCCCACCAGCTCGGCGGGCAGTTGCAGGCTCAGCTCCCGCACGTCGGCATCATAGCTAATGGCTACCTGCACGGGCAGAGCAGCGGTTCGAGCCACTGCCTCCATGCGCTGCTGGTGGGCCAGTTCCTGCTGGTAATAGTCTTTGCTGACGAGGTCTACACTGGTGCTCATGGCCTGCTTCACCATGTAGCCGATGAACATTGCGAAGAGGACAAAAACCGCAACGATGGCGTAGGGCCAGCGGCTGGTTTGAGGAGCGAGCTTATTCACGGTGAGGGTGGTCATGGGGTTGGTCTTTTTGTGCGACCGTCATATCGAGCTTGTCGAGACATCTCGCATGCTGACGTTCGAGGACTAATGCTCTGGTATAGAAATTACTATCGAGCGAGATGTCTCGACAAGCTCGACATGACGTTCTGGGTTAAGGGAGCATTCGCTACTGCGCGGGAGCTAAAAACTTCGTTTTCTCTTCCGTTATCAGCTCGCCGCCGCTGTACACGCCGATGCGGATTTGGCTGCTGGTTTTGTTGAGAGCCGCAGCAGGCAGCTCAGCGAAAAACACGCCATCAGCCTTGCCTTGGGCGGGCAGCTTCAGGCCCTGCTGGCCCACCAGCTTCACCGAGCCGTCGGCGGGCTCCAGCACCCGCAACTCAATGGGCATGGCGCGGTTGGTTTTGTTGATGACGGAGATGTTGTACAGGTTGGTGACGGTACCGCGGTCTGTCTTTTGGTACAGCTGCCCGGGGGTGCGTAGCACGGTGGCCTCCACGTTGGAGCGCGTCACCAGCAGGGCTACCATCGCGCCGAGCAGTACCACGAGCACGGCGGTATAGGCTTTGATGCGGCCGGTCACCTTGAACTTGGTACCAGCTTCGATGTGTGCTTCCGAATCGTAGCGGATCAGGCCGTGGGGCTTGTTGATCAGGTCCATGATGGAGTTGCACACGTCGATGCAGGCGGTGCAGTTGATGCATTCCATCTGCTGCGCGCCGTTGCGGATGTCGATGCCGGTGGGGCATACCTGCACGCACTGCTTGCAGTCGATGCAGTCGCCGGCTTTGCGCTCCTGGTTTTTGCGCAGCTTCTCGCGCGGCTCGCCCCGGCGGTAGTCGTAGCCCACCACGATGGTGTTCTTGTCCATCATCACGCTTTGCAGGCGACCGTAAGGGCAGGCGATGGTGCACACCTGCTCGCGGAAGCGGGCAAACACGGCGTAAAACACGCCCGTGAACAGCACCATGGAGGTCAGCCCGCCTAGGTGGGCCAGCGGCGAATCGGTCACGATCTGCACCAAGGCATCGGAACCGATGATGTAGGCCAGGAAGGTGTTGGCAATCAGAAACGAGATGAGCAGAAACAAGGCGTGCTTCGTGCTCTTGCGCCAGATCTTGTTCCAGGTCCAGTCGGCTTTGTCGAGGGCTTTCTGCTGCGGCGCATCGCCTTCAAGCCAGTACTCGATGCGGCGAAACACCATTTCCAGGAAGATGGTCTGGGGGCACACCCAGCCGCAGAACAGCCGCCCGTACACCACCGTGAACAGGATGATGAACAGGATGAAGGCCATGAAGCCCAGCAGCAGTATGAAGAAATCCTGCGGCCAGAATATCTGCCCCATAATGATGAACTTCCGCTCTACGATGTTTAGCATCAGCAGCGGCAGCTCGTTCAGGCGCAACCAGGGGCCGGCGAAGAGCAGCGTGAGCAGGCCGTAGCTGACCCACTTGCGGGCGTCGTAGAGCTTGCCACTGGGTTTCTTGGGGTAGAGCCACACGCGCTTGCCTTCGCTGTCTATCGTGGAGATAGTGTCGCGGAAGGATTCGGTGGTGGCGGGTTTTGGGGCGACGGTATTCATCAGGGTCTCACCTCCTGCGCTTCCTGGACGAAGCCTCCCGAAGGTTTTGAGCGTTTGTCTACTACACTTCCGTCGGCCTGCTAGGGAGGCCAGGCGTGGCGCTGGCGCTTTGCCAACACCGGTTAATCTCGGCCCGAAAAGAACCCACCGCCAGCGGTGGCGCTGGCGGCTTACCCGAATCAGGCTGTGCTGAAGGCGGAGTTCGAGCAACCGGCGGGGAGAAGGGTACCCGCCGTGGGTTTGATGATTGTAGCGCGGTAGTAGCGCGGACTTTGCAAGTCCGCGTCCACAGATGGCATTGTCAATCGTTGAACGCCCTGACGAGAAAGATTACTATCCGGGGACGCGGACTTGCAAAGTCCGCGCTACAGCCGTGCGTCGGCTTATAGCTTGGCTACCGGCTTGGCAGCGGCTTCTTTTTCGCCCTGCGGGGCCTTGGCATTAGCCGGGTTCGTGCCCTGAATGCTCAGGATGTACGACGACACCTGCAGCATCTGCTTGGAGGACAGCTTGCCTTTCCAGGCCACCATGCCTTTGCCCTGCACGCCAAACTTCACCGTCTTGTACACCTTGTTTACTTCGCCGCCGTGCAGCCAGTACTCGTCGGTGAGGTTGGGGCCTACTTTGCCTTCGCCCTCCTGGCCGTGGCAGGCAGCGCAGTTCTGCGCGTAGATGGACTTACCGGCTTCGATGTCGGCGGCGGCCGTTAGGGCTTTGTAGTCGGTGGGCTTGTTGGGGTCGTCGTTGGCTCCGAGCTTGGCGGCTAGCATGGCGGACTCGGCCATTTCGTGCTGGTACTCGGCGTCGCTGAGCTGGCCGCTTTCCGTCACGTGGTAGTGAACGAAGTAGGCCACACCGAACACGACGGTTACGTAGAAGCCATACTTCCACCACGGCGGCAGGTCGTTGTCGTACTCCGTGATGCCGTCGTAGTCGTGGCCGGCCATCACGTCTTCCTTGTACTTGCCGGTCAGGCCGACGGTGTCGCCGAGGAAGAGGCCCAGCGCCCGACCGTACCAGGATTCGCGGATGGTTTCGATGGCGTAGACCTCGCGCAGCAGCGGCCGCATCTGCCAGAGCAGCGCAAACAGCATCAGCAGCACGAAGATGATCAGGGCCGTAAGGCCGCCCATCAGCCAGAGCATGGCCGAGAGGCTGGTGGCCGTGTCGGCGGCGGCTTTCGTGGCCGGGGCAGCGGCGTCTTCGGCCAGAGCGGCGAAGCTGCTGAGCAGACCGCTGAAGGCGAGCAGCGCGCCGAGGGTGTATTTACGGGTTAGCATAGCGCACCTCCTTCTGCTTGGGGCTCCTGGGCGGCGTCGGCCAGCAGCGGCATTTGTTTCATGGCCTGGATATGCTCGCGGCTGACCACGCACACATACACCAGCAGGCACAGGAAGAAGACAAAGAAAATGGCGAAGGAAATGAGCGGGTAGATTTCGATGCCGCTGATTGCCTGGAGGACGTTCTTGTACATGGCGGTTGTCGTTGGAAGTAGCGCGGACTTTGTAGTCCGCGTCCACAGATAGTATTGTCAATCGTTAGGAGGTGCGGGCGATTAAGATTTGTATCTGGGGACGCGGACTACAAAGTCCGCGCTACTGCGTTCGGGTTATTCAGCGGCGGCCACGGCAGCAGCCTGTTCGTCTTTCACTTTGATGTCGGTACCGAGGCGCTGCAGGTAGGCAATCAAAGCCACGATTTCCTTGTCCGACTTCACCTTGATGTCTTCCTTGGCCAGCTCGGCTACGATGCCATCGGCCTGCTTGCGGGCGTCCTGCACGGCTTGCTGCTCATAACCGGCGGGGTACGGCGTACCGAGCTTGCGCAGGGTGCTGATCTTGTCGGCGGTGTGCGAGTAGTCGATGTCGTTTTCGAACATCCAGGGGTAAGCCGGCATGATGGAGCCTGGCGACATGCTGGTGGGGTCCATCATGTGATTGTAGTGCCAGGAGTGCGGGTACTTCTGGCCCAGGCGGTGCAGGTCGGGCCCGGTGCGCTTGGAGCCCCACAGGAAGGGACGGTCGTACACAAACTCGCCGGCCTTGGAGTATTCGCCGTAGCGCTCGGTTTCGGAGCGGAAGGGGCGTACCATCTGGGTGTGGCAGTTGGAGCAGCCCTCCTTGATGTACAGGTCGCGGCCTTCGAGCTCCAGCGAGGTGTAGGGCTTCACCGAAGCAATGGTGGGCACGTTGCTCTTGATGAGGAAGGTGGGTACCATTTCTACCGCACCGCCGATCAGGATGGCTACCGTGGCCCAGATGCTGAGCTGCACGGGGCGGCGCTCAATCCAGCGGTGCCAGTGGCCGCCTTCGTGGCTGTGCTCGTTGTCGATAACGGCAGGAGCGTGGAACTTCTCGTTGGCCAGCAGCGAACCGGCTTTGGCGGTCTGGTAAAGGTTGTACACCATCAGGAACACGCCGCTCAGGTAGAGCACCCCGCCGATGCCGCGCAGGTAGTACATCGGCACGATCTGCATCACGGTCTCGAGGAAGTTGGCGTACTGCAGCATGCCCTCGTCGTTGAACTGCTTCCACATCAGGCCCTGCGTGAAGCCGGCCCAATACATCGGGATGGCGTAAAACAGGATGCCGAGGGTACCAAGCCAGAAGTGCGTGTTCATCAGCTTCCGCGAGAAAATCGGGGTCTGATACAGCCGCGGCCACAGCCAGTAGAGCACGGCGAAGGTCAGGAAGCCGTTCCAGCCCAGGGCGCCAACGTGCACGTGCGCTACAATCCAGTCGGTGAAGTGGGCAATGGCGTTGACGTTCTTCAGCGAGAGCATCGGGCCTTCGAAGGTGGCCATGCCGTAGGCGGTGATGGCCACCACCATGAACTTCAGGATGGGCTCTTCGCGCACTTTATCCCAAGCGCCGCGCAGCGTGAGCAGGCCGTTGATCATGCCGCCCCAGCTCGGAGCAATCAGCATCACCGAGAAAACTACGCCGAGGCTTTGGGCCCAGTCGGGCAGGGCGGTGTACAGCAAGTGGTGCGGGCCGGCCCAGATGTAGATGAAGATCAGCGACCAGAAGTGAATGATGGAGAGGCGGTACGAGTACACCGGGCGCTCCGCCGCCTTGGGCAGGAAGTAGTACATCAGGCCCAGGTAGGGCGTGGTCAGGAAGAAGGCCACCGCGTTGTGGCCGTACCACCACTGCACCAGCGCATCCTGCACCCCGGCGTAAGCCGAGTAGCTTTTCAGAAACGATACCGGCAGGGCCGCCGAGTTGACGATGTGCAGCACGGCCACCGTCAGGAACGTGGCGATGTAAAACCAGATGCCAACGTAGAGGTGCTTTTCCTTGCGGCGGGCAATGGTGCCGAACATGTTCCAGCCAAACACCACCCAGATCAGCGTGATGGCAATGTCGATGGGCCACTCCAGCTCGGCGTATTCCTTGGAAGTGGTGAAGCCCAGCGGCAGCGTAGCCACGGCCGAGACAATGATGAGCTGCCAGCCCCAGAAGTGGATTTTGCTCAGCAGGTCGGAGAACATCCGCGTCTTGCATAGGCGCTGCAGGGAGTAGTACACCCCAGTGAAGATGCCGTTGCCGACGAAGGCAAAAATCACGGCGTTGGTGTGCAGGGGGCGAATGCGGCCGAACGTGGTGTAGGGCGTGCCCATGTTCAACTCAGGCCGGGCCAGCTGAAAGGCCGCAATGACCCCGATGAGCATGCCGGCAATGCCCCAGAACACGGTAGCAATGCCGAAGTCTCGGACGATTTTGTTGTCGTAAAACGATGCGAGAACGGCCTTGGAGGAGCTACCCTGCTCCCGGGGCGGTTTCGCTTGGACCAGCACAGCCATAGCGCGAAACGGGTTGGTTTTGAGTATCACAAAACTCCCCCAAGCCCGGCCGGGAAAAGATGACGAAAGTCAGATGGGCGGGCTGATTGATGTCAGCGCCGCCCGCCGAAACCCGCTTGGCTGCGTGCTGGCTGATTGATGGCTCACAACAGCAACGCCCCGTCAGGCTGGGCCTAACGGGGCGTGCAAATGCGCGGAGCCGACCGGCACTAGTGCCCCGGCGTGTGGCCCTTCAGCAGTGCCGAACCGGCAGCCAGCGTAAGGCCGTCTTCCACCACGCCCGGCCACGGCTCTTTCAGGGAGGTTTTTTCCGAAGCAGCTTTGCGCAGGGCCAGCGCGGCGTAGCTGCTGGCCACGGCGGCGGCGGCTCCTATCAGCGCGCCGGTCAGGAGTTTGTTGCGGTTGAGCTTGTACAGCACGCCGCCTACCAAGGCGCCCGACAAAATGCGGCCACCGAGAATGGGCGGGCTGGTGCGGTCGGGCATACCGGGCATCTTATCGCCCAGCATTTCGCCGCTGGCCAGCACCTTCAAAATACCCGCGGCTTTGCCCGATTGAAACCAGCTCAGCGGTGTGCCAGCCAGGCGGCCCGAAGGATTATTGTGCAGCACGTGGCTCAGCATGGCCGGCGCCGACATGCTGCGCAGACCGGATATAGCCCCCATGCCGAGGGTTTGCCAAAAGACGGATGAGCGAGTAGCCATAGGGTTGGGTTTTGGTTGTTGGTTCGAGGTCGGTAGGTTCTCTTAAACGAGCCCAACCGTATTACGGATAAGCTTCAGCTTGTGGGTGAGCGGTGGGCTGCTCGGCGGCAGTGCGGGCTTTCGCGTAGCTTCACGGCACTATTTTGTGGCTGATGCCCGCTGCTTATGAAGTACCGTTCTTCCGCGCTCTGCGTACTGTTGGCGCCTCTTGTCGTAGCATCCTGTCAGATGTCGAAGCCTACTGCGCCTGCTGCCACGCCGCTGCCCGCCGCGGCCGCACCCATCTGGCAGTCCGAAGCCTACGCCCTCTACCGCGACTCGGTGGTGCAAGGCCCACATGTGGCGCGGGCCCTGTCGCGCACGCACCTGACCTCGAACTACCAAAGCCCGGCCAACGCGTTTCAGAGTCCGCAGGTCAGCTTTAAGTTCAGCCTCAACGGCAAGGATAACGAGATGCAGCCCGGGCAGGACCACGTGTTTATCGCCTTGCCCCAAGCCACGGGCGCGGCGCTCGAGACGCCGGTTATCGTGTTTGGGCAGCAGTACGTGGACCGCACGCCGGTGCCAGCCAACACCTACCTCGCCCCAAACACGCCGCTTAAGATTCGGCTAGACCTGCGCCCCGTACTCAGTGCGTTTAAAAAGCAGGGCTACTTCACCACCTGGAACGGCCAGCGCATCTACCAGCAAGACCTGAAGCACGTGCACGTGGCCGGCAATACCGCGCCGCTGAGCTGGGACTTCGACAACCTCATCAACAAGCCCCAGCTGGAGCTGAAGGACACGGACCAGGACGGTATTTACGAAACCACGGTGGTGCTGAACGCCCACTCCGACGCCCGCAAAACGGCTCAGGAGTGGCGCGCCAGTCTGGATGTATCGGCCTTCCCGCAGTACCAGTCGGATTACCCGCTCTTCGACGCGCTCTACAACCTCGCCATTGAGGAAGCCAAGCGCGCCGTGGAGCCCGACGGCACCTTCCGCACCGGCCAGGAATGGGCGGGCGTCTGGACGCGCGACATCAGCTACAGCATCATCCTTTCGCAGGCGCTGCTGCAGCCCGAAGTGGCCAAAACCAGCTTGCTGCGCAAAGTCACCCCAGACGGCCGCATCGTTCAGGACACCGGCACGGGCGGCGCCTACCCCGTCTCCACCGACCGCATGATCTGGGCCGTGGCCGCCTGGGAAATCTACCTGGCTACCGGCGACGAAGCGTGGTTGCGCCAAGTGTATCCCATCATCAGGAAGTCCATCGAGGATGACGTACCGAATGCCTACGACCCGCAAACCGGGTTGGTGCGCGGCGAGTCATCCTTCTTGGACTGGCGCGAGCAGACTTACCCGAAGTGGATGCAGCCGGTGGATATTTACGAATCGGAGAATCTGGGCACCAATGCCGCGCATTTTCAGGCCAACGTGGTGCTGGCCCGCATGGCCCAGCAGCTGGGCGAGCCGGCGGTAGCCGAGAAGCACCAGCGACTGGCGCAACGCATTGGTACCGGCGTGAATCATCACCTCTGGCAGGAGCAAAAGGGCTACTACGGGCAGTACCTCTACGGCCGCACCTTCAAGCTGCTTTCGCCACGCGCCGAAGCATTGGGCGAAGCCCTGAGCGTGCTGTTCGACGTAGCACCGGCTGCGCGGCAAACCATGCTGGTACAGCGCACGCCCGTCATGGATTACGGTATTCCGAACATCTATCCGCAGATTCCGGGTATTCCGCCTTACCACAACAACGCCGTGTGGCCCTTCGTGCAGAGCTATTGGGGCCTGGCTGCCGCCAAGGTAGGCAACGAAACGGCTTTCATGGAAAGCATTGCGGCCGTGGCGCGCCCGGCAGCGTTGTTCCTGACCAACAAGGAAAACTTTGTGGCCTCCAACGGGGACTTCGCCGGTACGCAGGTGAATAGCAGCGTGATGCTCTGGAGCCTGTCTGGCTCGCTGGGCCTGGTGTACAAGGGCTTGTTCGGCATAGGTTTTCAGGCCGACCACCTCGTGTTCCGCCCCTTCGTGCCACAGGCGCTGCAAGGCACCCGCCGCCTCACCGGCTTCCGGTACCGCGGCGCGGTGCTGAACATCGAAATGACGGGCTACGGCCGCGACATCCGCAGTATCACTCTGGATGACCAGCCGCTGCCTCAGGCCGCCGTGCCGGCCTCGCTCACGGGCACGCACAGCATCCACATCGAGCTGACAAACGAGGCTCCGGCTGCCACGCCGCAAAACAAAGTGCCCCACCACGTCTCGCCGATGACGCCCGCCGTGAGCTACGCCAGCGGCCGCCTCTCCTGGCCCGCCGTGGAAGGTGCCAAAGCCTACCAAGTGCTACGCAACGGGCAATTTGCCGGCCGCACCGCCGAGCCAAACTTCACGGTACCCGCTCCCACCGCTTACACTGAGTACCAAGTGCTGGCTGTAGACGCCGCCGGTCACGAAAGCTTCGCCAGCGAACCGCTGCCCATCGAGGCCGACAAATTCCGCCGCTCGTACGAGGTCGAGGCCTTTGCGCCTGCCGCAAAGCGGCCCTATAAAGGCTACGCCGGCAAAGGCTTCGTCGAAATCAGCCGAACGCAAAACCGCCGCGTGGCCGTGAAGGTGCAGGTGCCCACCGATGGAGTGTACGCCATCGACTTCCGCTACGCCAACGGCAACGGCCCCATCAACACCAGCAACAAGGCCGCAATTCGCACCCTACGCAACGGCGTGAAGCAATTGGGAACGGTGGTGCTGCCCCAGCGCGGCGTGGATGAGTGGTCGGATTGGGGCTACTCCAACGCCGTAGTGGCGCGGCTTAGCAAAGGCACGCACACGCTCACGCTCACCTTCGAGCCAGCCAACGAGAACATGAACGGCGAGGTAAACCAAGCCATGCTGGACCAGCTACGACTCACGCGGCTGCAATAACCAGCACGAAGTAGCGCGGACTTGGCGAGTCCGCGTCCGCAGATGGTATTCTCTAATCGTCGAACAACGCTAGAAGATTACTATCCGGGGACGCGGACTACAAAGTCCGCGCTACATTTGGCCGTGACCGATCTGACTTACTATCAGCGAAACTTGCCGCACCGCTTACCGCCTGGCGAGGCCATTTTTATCACGTTTCGCCTGGCTAGTTCACTGCCGCGCACAGTGGTTGAGCAATTGCGCGCCCAACTACAGCAGCTCCAAAGCAGCGAACAACGCGCTGCTTCCGAAGATTTATCTCCCCGCCGCAAACGTTACTTCCGGCACTTTGATCAACTCCTCGATCAAGCCAGTACCGGCCCCACCTGGCTGGCTAGGCATGACGTAGCAGCGGCGGTAAAATTCAGCCTCCACCACTTCGATAACAAAGAGTACGAGCTTATCTGCTACTGTCTCATGCCCAACCATGTGCACATGCTGGTAAGACTACCAGAGGATGCACCTGCGCTGATCCGCACGTTGCAACGCCTGAAAAGTTACAGCGCCCGCGAAGCCAACTTACTGCTCGACCGCGAAGGCGCCTTCTGGCAGCCCGAAAGCTATGACCACGTCATCCGCAACGCCGAGGAAACCCAGCGCATGGTCGCCTACATCCTGGAAAACCCGGTGAAAGCCGGCTTGGTAGCCGACTGGCAGAAATGGCCCCACAGCTACTGGCGCGACCTGTAGCCCTGCCCCCTCAACAGCAAAACGCCCTGCCGCATGTAAAGCGGCAGGGCGTTTTGCGTTTATCAGCGAATCGAATGTTGTTGCCCACTAGGTCGTAGTTGCCCTCGTCGGTGTAGAACTTGGTGGCGAAGCCGCGCGCGTCGCGCACGGTATCGGCCGAGCCGCGGAAACCAGCCACGGTAGAAAAGCGCACGAACACCGGCGTTTTGCGGCTCGGGTCGCACAAGAAACCGGCTTTGGTATACAGGCTCAGGTCTTCGTACACCTAGAAGTACCCGTGCGCCCCCGAGCCCCGCGCGTGCACCACCCGCTCCGGAATCCGCTCGTGGTCGAAGTGGGTCATCTTCTCCCGAAAGTGGAAATCCTCCATCAGGGTCAGGCCCCGCTCGCCGGCCTTGAGCGAATTGTCAGTGTCAGCGACCTTCACGCCATCATTGGTCGTCAGAAAAGTCCCGGCGTTGTCTACGTGGAGTTCCTTCTGTGCTTCTTCGTCTATCATAGCATGGGGGGCTGGTTGCACGTCCTGGAGTACCCAAAGATGAGCTTCCTAGGGTTATGCCTTCTCCCCCATGAGGTTCCGTATTTTTCGCAAAAAACCGCTTCTATTACCTTAAAAAGGCATTAAAATACCGAGCAAACGGACAAAAAAATACGGATTCAGCGCTCTGCTGACGCGATATTTCAATGCCCGACATCAGGCCGTTTTACTGCTCTTTCGCAACCGTTTTTTCGCTGCTTTCTTCAAACAGCATCCGCACTGCGGGCGTGTAGGTATCGTCGTACTGGCTGCTGCGCACGGCCCACACGAAGGCGAGCAAAAACAGCACAGCCACGCAAAGCGAAATGGTGATAAGACCGAAGATGATTTCCATGACCGGGAAGAGTTAGAGTTTGCGTTGGTAAGCAGCCAGGCGCACGAGCAGCGTGGCAAATAGCATCACGCTCAGGGAACTGATGGGCATCAGAATGGCCGATACAATGGGCGTAAACTTGCCTTGTACTGCCAGCCCCAGGCCGATGCCGTTGTAGATGAACGACAACACGAAAGTGGCCAGCACTACCTGCAGGCAGTCCTGGGTGAACTTCAGGAAGGTATTGAGCTTCGCGAAACTGCCGGCGTCCAGAATGGCGTCGCAGGCGGGTGAGAAGTTTGAAAGCGTATCGGTAAGGGCAATGCCGGCGTCGGCCTGCTGCAGGGCGCCGGCGTCGTTTAGCCCATCGCCCACCATGATGACGGTTTCGCCCTTACGCTTCAGCTCGGCAATGTAATCGAGCTTTTGCTGCGGCGTCTGGCGAAAGCGCAGCTCGGCTTTCGGGCCGAACAGCTGGCGCAGGCGGGCCTGTTCGGTGTCGTTGTCGCCGGAAAGCACTGCCAGGCGGTAGCGTTGCCCAAGGTCGGCTAGCACCTCCTGCAGGTTCTGGCGGTACACGTTGCGAAACACAAAGCAGCCGCCCACGTCGCCGGCCAGGCTCACGTACACGCGGGACTGCATGTTGTCGGAGGTTTCGGCAGGTGTGCTCGTATCTGTCGACTGGTTAAATAAAGGCTTGCCTAGTGAGGCCTGGACGGGCGCTGCCACGCTCTCACCGGGTTTCTCGCCCCACGCTCCTGATTGCGTACTTCTCAGCTCTGCCAAGCCCACGAAAGCTGCCGAGCCGACTTTCACGAGCATGCCATCTACGCTGCCGCGCAGGCCCTGGCCGGGCACTTCCACGAAATCAGCCACTGCAAACGGGCTGTGCGGCAATTCCTCGGCCAGGCGCAAGCTCAAGGGGTGCGTTGACTGCCGCACCACGGCCGCCAGAGCCTGCTGCTCGCGCAAGGTGAGCACCGGCCCGGCGTACTCCACCGCGGAGCGTTTCACGTCGGTAAGCGTGCCGGTTTTGTCGAACACGATGGTGGTGGCGCGGCCCAGCACTTCGGCCACGCCGGAGTTTTTAAGGAAAAACTTCCAGCGCCCGAAGGCCGTGAGGGCGCTGCCTAGCGCAAATGGCGTAGCCAGTGACAGGGCGCAGGGGCAGGCAATGACGAGCACTGAGGTAAAGGCCCGCCACATCATCTGCTGGTCGCGCGGGTACCAGTACCAGATGGCGCCGGCCGCGATAAGCAGCGTGGCCGCCACGAAGTAGCGGCCCACTTTGTTGGCGTAGGTTTCGAGGGTTTGCTTTTCGGCCTTCTGAAAAGCGGGGTTGTTCCAGAGCTGGGTGAGGTAGCCCTGCGACACCTCGCGCACCACTTCCAGCTCCACAGCCTCCCCTACCTGCCGGCCACCGGCGTACACCACCTCGCCCGGCACCTTGGCCACTGGCACGCTCTCGCCCGACACGAAGGAGTAATCGATCTGCCCGGTGCCGCGCATGAGCATCGCATCGGCAGGAATGACTTCTTGATTACGCACGAGGATGCGGGCGCTGACTTTCAGGTCCTTCACCGACACTGACTTCTCCCCTTGCGGCGTGAGCAGCGTCACGGCTACGGGGAAGTAAGAGGTGAAGTCGCGGTCGAAGCGCAGGGCGTCGTAGGTGTGCTGCTGCACCCACTTGCCGATCAGCATGAAGAACACCAGCCCCGTAAACGAGTCGAGGTAGCCGGGCCCGGTGCCGGTCAAGATTTCGTAAGAGCTGACGCCGAACAGCGCCGTCAGGCCGAAGCTGATCGGAAAGTCCAGGTTGATGTAGCGCTGCCGCAGGCCGGCCCAGGCCGAGCGGTAAAAGTCTTGTGCGCTGAATAGCAGCACTGGCAAGGAGAGCAGCAAGCTGATGTAGCCGAAGAAGCGCCCAAACTCGTGCGCCAGCTGATCGGTGAAAGACAGGTAATCGGGAAAAGCCAACAGCATCACGTTGCCGAAGGCAAAGCCCGCCACGCCCAGCTTGTAGTAGATGGCGCGGCTGCCGTGGTTGGGCTGCGCACCCAGCTCAGCCAGCGTAATCTGCGGCTCATAGCCGAGCGAGGCCAGCAGCTTCACCACATCCTTCAGCGAAGTTTCCGAAGGCAGGTAGCTCACGCTGATTTCCTTGCGCAGAAAGTTCACCCGTGACTCCGACACGCCCGCATTGAGCTTGTAGAGGTTTTCGAGCAGGTAAATGCACGAGGCGCAGTGCATCTGCGGCAAGGTGAGCGTGAGGCGAGCCAGCTTGTCGGAGCGGAAGCTTAACAGTTGTGCCTGCACCGATTCTTCGTTCAGGTAATCGAAGCGGCCGGGCAGTTCTACTTCCTTCACCTTTTGGCCAGGGTGCTCGTCCAGCGCGTAATAGTTGCAGAGGTTGTTGGCGTCGAGCAGCTCGTACACGGCCTTGCAGCCCTGGCAGCAGAAAGGCTTCTCCTGCAACATGACCGGCTGCTCGGGGCAGTCGTCGCCGCAATGGGTGCAAGCCAGGTGGATGTGGGTATGTTCGGCGGTGAGGGTCACGCGGTTGGTCAGCTCTGGTGGCTGCACAAATTTCCCGCGGCCCTACCCGACAAAAGATGACGAATGTCAGCTGTAGGCCTGATACTAGTCAGCGCCGGTTCGCGCTGCACGCAGGACTTTTGACCTGTTAATCGGCCACTGCAAAGTGCGGACTTGGCTACGCCTTCCTTCGGTTCGGTCGGCGTTTGCTCAAGCGGAATATGCAGAACGATTTTGCCCAGAAGACTGTCGTTCCGGCAAACGCGGACTGAGGTCCGCGCTACAGGTGCGCTGCTTTACGCTTACTACCTTTCGTCATGCGTCCTTCACATCACACCCTTTCGCTGCTGCTTGTGCTGTCCTTATTTATCTGGACGGGCATGGTGGCCGCTATATCGTTTATGGAGGCTCCGCTGAAGTTTACCGCCCCCAATATCACCGTGGTGCTGGGCGTAGGCATCGGCCGCATTGTGTTTCACGCACTCAACAAGGCAGAACTGCTGCTAAGCGTCACGGCGCTATTGAGTGCCGGGCTGCTGGGCGTGCCCTCACGCATCTGGCTGACGCTGCTCTCGGCCATCGTGATTCTGCTGGCCCAAACGCTGTGGTTGCTGCCAGCGCTGGACGTGCGCGCCGCCGCGCTGCTGGCCGGCGCGCCCAACCCGCCAAATTCGCAGCACCTGACCTACGTAGTACTAGAAGCCATGAAGCTCGTCACGCTCATTACCAGCGGCTGCCTGGCTTTTAGCTGGTCCATGCGCATGGCACGCCGGCGCGAAGACCATCACCGCGCCACTCAGCTTGCCTAGCCTCACCGCGGCCGCGCCCCGGCCTAGCTTTCCCGCTTTATGTCCTCTCCTGCCATTCCCTTGTTGCCCGACATCACCACCGAAGACGATATCCGGCACCTCGTCGACACCTTCTACGACAAGGTGAACCAGGACGAGCTGCTGGGCCCCATCTTCAATGCTATAGCGCAAGTCCACTGGCCCAAGCACTTGCCCGCCATGTACGATTTCTGGAGCTCGGTGCTGTTCGGCACGATGCGCTACAAAGGTCGCCCCTTTCCCAAGCACCTGGCCCTGCCCATTGAAGCCGAGCATTTTCAGCGCTGGCTGCAGCTCTTTTATGCCACCGTGCAGGAAAACTTTGCTGGTCCCAAAGCCGAGGAAGCCAAGGCCAAAGCCTTGAACATTGCCTCGATGTTTGAATACAAAATGAAGGTGGCCAAGTCGCCGCTATCGTTGCTATAACCAGGCCGTTCAGCTCATTTCGGCACGAAGAATAGCCCTTAGCTATTATTGTTGTATGAACCTGATAACCAGGCTAACCGACGCTCCGTTATTGCTCTGTGCAAACGTTTGCGTTAATTTGTCTTAACCTGGCCTTAAGGTCAGCCGTATTTCGAGCCTCAGCAACCTTCGTCCTATGAAAACCGCCCTGTCTCCCTCCCTGACCGACATCACCCGCGAAGCCGACGTGAAAACGCTCGTAGACTGCTTTTGCGAAAAGGTCAATCATGACGAAGTGCTGAGCCCTGTATTCGATGCGGTGGCCCGCCTGTACTGGCCCAATCACCTGCTTTCGATGTACAACTTCTGGAGCTCGACGCTGCTCGGGCCGCAGTCTGCCGAAAAAGCGCAGCCCGCTCCCGAAGACATGGGCCTCCCCATTGCCGGCCCCAACTGCCGTCGTTGGATCAACCTGTTCGACGCGGCCGTGCGCGAAAACTTTGCCGGTCCGAAAGCGGAAGAAGCCAAAACCAAAGCCCTGAGTATTGCCTCGCAGTTAGGCCGATAATTGACGGCTGCCTGTAGCCTTCGACGCTTCCAGTAACGCCTAAAACAAAAAGCCCGGCTGCGCGCAGCCGGGCTTTTTCGTGTATTCAGCAACAAGAACTTCGGTGTGTATCGAGGTAGTTCAATGCTTGGGCTTCAAATGCATCCTCCAAAGCTTCCCAACCGTGCTCGATTTTGTATTCTCTCTCACTTTTAGTAATCGGAATCAACCACAGATTTTGCAGGTGCTGGTCACCAAAGTAAAAGTACTCCAGTGCGTCGCCATCAAGGTAAGGCACTGAGAGGAAGGCATGGTCACACGGGGAATCATCTTGCCAAGGTTGGCCAATGTTTACGGTATGGTGCAAACCAAGAGGAGCCACGTTACGGTGAAAAGACGCTGCCACAGTCAGCAACTCGACCAAACCCTCATCCTGCTTAGCTGAGAATACGTGCAGCTCAATGAGGTCTTCATCTCTGCCCAACGACATCCCCAGCGTGGTATAAACCCAGAAATCATGCTGCTTACCGGGTGCAAACTCAAGCACGCGAAAGTCCGGGTGAAGCTTTTCCATGGGGCCGCGCTCTAATAAAAGCTGACGACCGGGCGCCTGCCAGTGCTGCTCTAGATGGTGCTGCAGTTCTTCAAGCTTATACACAGATGGCAAAATAGAAAGCGCGGAATGCGCTCCTGGCTAGCCAATCGGCTTACCATAGAGTAGCATTCCGCGCTTTGGGTTGTTCGACCGCAGCTTACACGCCCAGCAGCAAGCGCGTCGGGTCTTCGAGCAGCTCCTTCACGCGCACCAGGAACGACACCGACTCGCGGCCGTCGATGATGCGGTGGTCGTAGCTCAGGGCTAGGTACATCATCGGGCGAATCACCACTTGACCGTTTTCAGCCACGGGGCGCTGCACGATGTTGTGCATACCCAGGATGGCCGACTGCGGGGCGTTGATGATCGGGGTGCTCATCATGGAGCCGAACACGCCGCCGTTGGTGATGGTGAACGTGCCACCGGTCATCTGCTCGATGGTGAGCTTGTTGTCGCGGGCCAGCGTAGCCAGGCGCACGATTTCCTTCTCAATACCGTCGAACGACAGCTGCTCGGCGTTGCGGATTACCGGCACTACCAGGCCTTTCGGAGCCGATACGGCGATGCTGATGTCGCAGAAATCGTTGTACACGATGTCAGTACCGTCGATCTGGGCATTCACGGCGGGCCACTCCTGCAGCGCTACGCACACAGCCTTGGTGAAGAACGACATGAAGCCGAGGCCCACCGAGTGCTTCTCCTTGAACTTGTCCTTGAACTTGTTGCGCAGGTCCATGATGGGCTGCATGTTCACCTCGTTGAAAGTGGTGAGCATGGCCGTCTCGTTTTTCACCGCCACAAGGCGGCGGGCCACCGTCTTGCGCAGGTTGGACATCCGCTCGCGGCGCTGGTTGCGGTTGCCAGTGGCAGCCGGGGCAGCTTGTGCCTGGGGCTGAGCGGCCGGCTTAGCAGCGGCCGGAGCCGGAATAGCGGCAGGAGCCGCAGCCTGCGGCTGTGCCTTCAGAGCGTCTTCTTTTGTGATGCGTCCGTCGCGGCCCGTGCCTTGTACACCGGCCGCATTGATGCCTTTCTCGTCGAGAATTTTACCAGCAGCCGGCGAGGGCACACCAGCAGCGTAAGTGGAGCTACCACCGGCCGAAGCCTGAGCGGCCGGAGCAGCCGCAGCCTGCGGCGCAGCAGCCGGTGCAGAAGCAGCCGGAGCACCTGCGCCAGCGCCTTCGATGCGGGCAATAACGGCACCGATGCCGATGGTTTCGCCTTCTTTGGCCACGTGGCGCAGCGTTCCGCTGGCCTCTGAGGGCAGCTCAAACGTCGCCTTGTCCGATTCCAATTCAGCAATTACCTCGTCGCGGCTTACCTGCGCGCCGTCGGGCTTCAGCCACTTGGCCACGGTAACTTCCGTGATAGACTCACCAACGGCCGGAATGGTCATTTCCTTGGTTTCGCCACTGCCGGTGCTGCCCGATGCGGCAGTTGCGGCCGGAGCAGCGTTGGTCGGCGTGTCGGCCGAGCCAGCCTGCGAGCCGCCGTAGCCGCTCTGGTTGCTGGCCTGCGGGTTTTCTTCGCCAGCCGTTACCGGGTCGCCGGCCGGGGCCGAGGTAGTAGTGGAAGCAGCCGGAGCAGTGGCCGGGGCCGAAGCCGCCGCGCCATCGCCACCGATTTCGGCGATTACCGTCCCGATGCCGATGGTTTCGCCTTCGGCCACACGAATTTTCAGGGTGCCGTCGCCTTCGGCAGGCAGTTCAAAGGTGGCTTTGTCCGATTCCAGCTCGGCCAGAATTTCGTCGCGCTTCACGGCTTCGCCGTCTTTCTTAAGCCACTTGGCGATGGTCACTTCCGTGATGGATTCGCCAACGGCGGGTATTTTGATTTCCAGAGCCATGTACTAGCTGATTGGAGGAAGGTTCGAGGGGGGAAATTAAGAGGCTTCGGCGGAATACCGCGCCCACCCGGCAAGGGCCGGGCGCGGCTAGCCTTAGTCTACGCGCTTAGCCGTGGCAGCCGTGGTCTTGATGTTTTGGTCTTCCACCTCGCTTTGAGCGACGCCGAAGGCGCGGGCCACGATTTGCTTTTGCTCCTTTACGTGCACCTTGTTGTAGCCGGTAGCGGGCGAAGCCGAAGGCTTGCGGGCAATTACATCGGCCAGTTCGCGGCGCATGAAGCGGAGCATGTAGTTCCAGTAGCCCATGTTCTCAGGCTCTTCCTGAACCCAGATCAGCTCGGCTTTCGGATACTTCTTCAGCTCGGCCTGCAATTGCTGCTGCGGGAAGGGGTGCAGCTGCTCCAGACGGATAATAGCCACGTCCTTATGCTCGCCCTTGGTTTGCTCCTCGATCAAATCGAAGTACACCTTGCCCGAGCAGAGCAGCACGCGCTTCACTTTCTTGGCCTCAACGTAGGTATCGCCGAGCACTTCGCGGAAGGAGCCGGAGGTGAACTCCTCTACCGGCGACACGCACAGCGGGTGACGCAGCAGGGACTTCGGCGACATCACCACGCAGGGCTTGCGGAACTGCCACACCAGCTGACGACGCAGCAGGTGGAAGAAGTTGGCGGGCGTCGTGATGTTGGCCACCACCATGTTCAGCTCGGCCGAGAGCTGCAGGAAGCGCTCCGGACGGGCGTTGGAGTGCTCGGGGCCCTGGCCTTCGTAGCCGTGGGGCAACTGCAGCACCACGCCGTTCATGCGCTGCCACTTGCTTTCCGACGACGAGATGAACTGGTCGATCATCGTTTGGGCGCCGTTGGCGAAGTCGCCGAACTGAGCTTCCCAGATAACCAGCGCCGTGGGGTTAGCCATGGCGTAGCCGAATTCGAAGCCCAGCACGCCGTACTCACTCAGCAGCGAGTTGTAGATGCGCAGCTGCTCATGTTCACCTTCCAGGTGGTTCAGGGGCGTGTAAGGCGCCGAGGTTACCGAGTCGTGAAGCACGGCGTGGCGGTGCGAGAAGGTACCGCGCTGCACATCCTGGCCGCTCACGCGCACAATGTGATTTTCGAGCATCAGCGAGCCGTAGGCCAGCTGCTCGCCAGCGGCCCAGTTCAGCATCCGCGACTCGTAGAACATCTTGCGGCGCTCCTTCAGCAAGTTCTCGATCTGCTTCAGCGGCTTGAAGCCTTCGGGCAAGGTGGTCAGCGCTTTGGCGACTTTGGCCACCACTTCTTCGCTCACACCCGTCTCCGGCGACTGATCGAAGTCTTCGGGCTTGGCGCGGCGCAGGCTGCGCCACTCGTTTTCGAGGGCCTGGTAATTATAGGGCAATGGCTTCTGCTTCACCATGTCCAGGCGGGCCTGCAGCAGGTCGCGGAACTCCCGGTCCATCTGCTCGGCCAGCTTGGCGTCTACCTCGCCGCGCTGCACCAGCGACTCGTTGTACACCTCGCGCGGGTTCTTGTGCTTCGAGATGACATTATAGAGCGAGGGCTGCGTGAACTTCGGCTCGTCCGACTCGTTGTGGCCGTGGCGGCGGTAGCACACCATATCAATGAAGATATCGGCGTGGAAGTGCTGGCGGTATTCCGTGGCCAGCTGCACGGCAAATACCACGGCTTCGGGGTCGTCGCCGTTTACGTGCAGCACCGGCGCGTCGATGATCTTCGCCAGGTCGGTCGAGTAGATAGAGGAGCGGGCGTCTTCGAAGTCGGTGGTGAAACCCACTTGGTTGTTAATCACGAAGTGCAGCGTGCCACCGGTCTTGTAACCTTCCAGCTGTGACATCTGCGTTACCTCGAAGCCAATGCCCTGGCCAGCCACGGCAGCGTCGCCGTGGATCAGGATGGGCATGATGCGCTTGTAATCGTTCTGGTAGAGCGAGTCTAGCTTGGCGCGCACGAAGCCTTCCACTACGGGGTTCACCGCTTCCAGGTGCGAGGGGTTCGGGGCCAGCTTCAGGTGCACCTTGGTGCCCGAAGTAGTATCCACTTCCGACGAGTAGCCCATATGGTACTTCACGTCGCCGTCGCCCATGGTCAGGTCCGGTACGGCCGTGCCCTCGAATTCCGAGAAGATCTGCTCGTACGTCTTACCCATGATGTTGGCCAGCACGTTTAAGCGGCCGCGGTGAGCCATGCCGATAACGACTTCTTCCACGCCCAGCTCAGCGCCCTTCTGAATGATGGCATCCAGGGCCGGAATAGTGGTTTCACCGCCTTCCAGCGAGAAGCGCTTCTGGCCGAGAAACTTCGTGTGCAGGAAGTTCTCAAATACCACGGCCTCGTTCAGCTTACTGAGGATGCGCTTTTTGTACTCCACGCCGGGGTTGAAGCTCAGCGAGTCGCGCTCCACCTTGTTGCGGAACCAGTCCAGCACCTGCGGGTCGCGGATGTACATGTACTCGAAGCCGATGGTCCGAGTGTATATTTTCTGCAGCGCATCGATGATGTCGCGCAGTTTGGAGCCGCTGCCGAGGCCTAGCAGCTCACCGTTTTTAAACGTGGTATCGAGGTCGGCGTCGCTCAGGCCAAAATCGGAGAGGCTCAAGCGCGCTTTCCGATCTTTCCGCTCACGCACCGGGTTGGTACGGGCCACCAAGTGGCCGCGGCTGCGGTAGGCGTGAATGAGGTTGCGTACGGCCGTCTCCTTGTCCGCCGATACCGAATCGGACGGGGCAATAGCCGTCGAGCCGATAGTAGAGGCCGATTTGGTGAGCACACCGGAACCGATGGTCTGCTCGCCCTGCCCATCCTCGGGATAAGCCTGGGAGAAGTCGAAACCTTCGAAAAACTTGCGCCAGCCGAAGTCTACCGACTCTGGGTCGTTTTTGTAGGCTTGATACAGCTGATCAATGTAGTCGCCGTGGGCGTTGGCGATATAGGAGTATGCGTCCATGGAGAACGGCTATGTTGGAAAAGGCAAAAGTAAGCCCATTTCAAACAAGCACAAATACACATTCGCATACACGAATGTCCTTAATCTTCAACTATTGAGCTATATAGTACACCCAGCTGAGTGTTGTCTACAGCTGTAGCAAATCGTTGTACAACTGTTATTGACCCTACATCCAAATGACAACTGCTTACGCAATAAGCATATACAAACGCAAAGGCCTGCCTAGAGTTGGCTGGCCTTTGCGTTTGCAAGGGTTAATAACAGTAATAACATAGGCCTTCCAGCCAATAAGTTGTGAGTTTATTGGGGTGGAGACATCATGAAGATGCGGTATGGCAGATCTTCTTTGCTATTTCCTTATTCCACGTTGGCGTTTTGTGAATAGCCGGGGTAGTTACGTATATAGTACTCACGGGAGTTAAAAAGTGAGTATCGGGCCCATGCAAGCGCAGACTCTTACCAACTCTTCCAGCTTTCCATGTGGCGTGCGACGCATAAGGGCCTCTGCTCGAGCGCGGTCAAGTGGCCGTCCGGGTAGGCTGCAGCGAACTATTCGGACCGACTACCGCATGGTAGTTACGGGGTTGTCATTCCAGCGCGGAAATACACCTGATTAAGGAGCCACCGGCACCACGACTACGCTCATGGTTTGGGGCTCCTGAAACTCGGCTACCACTTGTAATAGGAAGCATGCTGGAACTTCGACACTACTACCAGCGTTTTCGCCGCCTCACTGCTCCGGCAGTGTTGTCATTAGCAGCACGGTCGTGCTAGGGCTCTAGCAGCCGAGCATCTTGGCAATAATTACAAAGCCAGCGGCGGCGGCAGACCAAACAATTGGCAAGATGCTTATGAACAAAGGTGTTGTGGTATGGTTAAGACCAGCCGGCCTTTTAGCTCTCGGCTGGTTTTTGCTACAAGCACGAGGGCTGCTGAGCATGGTTAAAGCCATCGGTAACTAGCCTGCTAAGTCGGCGGAAGCCCTGCCATAACCCCACACTAACTTACTCGTTTAAGCTACCTCTGTGAAGGTCTTATTCTACTTTCAGAGCCATTTTATATGATTTTATTTTTAAAAATTTAAACATATTCAATTAAACCTTTTATATTAAACCTCCTTAATAACGGCAAGCCAAGTCCAACCGGGACTTACTTCATCATATGAAAACCCGACCGCGCGACGGCCGGACCTCATCCTCCCCAGGTGAAAGCGGGAGTGAACGAACCCCTAAGACATGTCTATCGCACTTTTCCTTCTGTATCTGTTTCTCCCCTCCTCCCCCTCAGATTCGACCTCCCGGAACTTGCCCATCGTGCCCCTGGCATCACGCATGGTAGCAGTGAACTCAACGCCAGCTTTGGTAGCTAAACCCGCACCTGAAAAGCTGCCCACTTACCGCGTTACGGCCACCGTATACATGGCCGACCCGCGTCAGACGGATGCCGAACCCCTGATTACGGCTGATAACTCGCGCATCCCCCACCGCGCCTCAAGCAAAACCCGCTGGATTGCGCTGTCGCGCGACCTACTGGACCGCTGGGGCGGCCCCTTCAACTATGGTGATTCTGTGCGCGTGCAAGGCATTTCGCCTGAGCTCGACGGCAATTATATTATTCACGATACGATGAACCGCCGTTTCAAACGCGGCATCGATTTGCTCGTGAGCAAGCACGAAGACCATTACGGACGATGGACCAACGTCCGCATCACTCCAATACCTAAGCGTGAGCCAGTAGAGCCGGAATGGCAGGCTGGTTAATGCCCCCAGGCCTCGGCCTATACTTACTCCCTCCTTCTTTTCTTGCTGACTGTAGCAGGCGCTGTTCTTATGACGCCGGCTTGTTACAGGGGCTTTGTTGTAGTAAAATCAGTCAGCACGCGGCGCTGGCCTTCATCGTCGTACAGGTAGCTTAATGGCTGATGAGGGTTGCGTATGATATCGGGCAACCCGATGTTCCAAGGGCGCCACAGCTCTTCCAGGGCTTGGGCATAAGCCATATTGCTCCAAGGATTGAACACGGCGCCGGTTACATCGTCGAGGAAAGTATCCATCACCAGTACTTCGTCGCCGGGGCGCACCGGGCGTGGGAAATACTCCGGAATGGCGCTAATCAAGTAAGCGCCGTAATACACACGAGCTTTGAACTCAGCAAGCTGCACTGGATGCAGGGGCTGGGTGCGGGCATCGGCGTACACGCGCTGCATCACATCGAGCAGCATGGCGTTGTCGAGCAGGCAACTTACCACAGCCACGTGGCCGAGGCGGATGCTGAACACCATAGTAGCCAAGTCGTCATCGTAGGCAAAGGCCGGCTCGTCGGGCCCTAAAGCCACGTCGACAATGAACATGGAGCCGGGCGTGAAATCGTCGTACTGCATGGGCACGCGCAAAGCTTGCAGCACCTGGTAGAACGAGCGGAAGCGGCTGAACAGCTGTCGGTTTTCGGCCAGTGGGTAGCGCGGCTTAATTAGCGGCTCCTGCTCCCGCGCAAGTTCGTTGACGAAAATGCCATAAAACATCTTTCCCAACCACAAGAACAGCGTTTGCTGATCAAGTGCGCGCAGGCCTTCAGGGCTATCGGCAGTGGCTTGCGCAATGCGGGCCTCCAAGGGTTCTACGCTGTGCCTGCGGCATTGGTCGCAGCACGGAATGGTCAGCTCGCCAAAAGTACTGGTGCTCTGATCGAGCAAGTGTATCTGCTTGCTTTCTAACCCATAGCGCTGCATCAGCCACGCCCCAAACACCGGCACCTTTTCCTGGGTCGGTTCTACGGGTGTACCGCACAGAAAACACGTGGGGGCGACCAGCTGCATGCGGGCAAACGGGTCGTAAAGCGTCAAGTCGGGCGTGGAGTCAGCTGCCATAGGGCACAAAAATACGTTGCCCGGCGCACCGAAAGTCATCGGTGCGCCGGGCAACGCGTCGTATCCTTCGTATCGGGCTGACTGCTAGCGCGAGAGCGTGGAGCCCAGCTTGATGAGCAGCTTGCCGAGCTGGGCCAGCGGTGGTCCGTAACCAGCGGAGGCGTCATCGGCCACTTTGCTGGTTTCGGCGCCCAGGGTAGCCAGGGTTTCGGCCACGGCGTGGGGCTCGGTGTCGTTGGAAGTAAGCTGCTCGCGAAGCGTAGCCAGTTCTTGGATGATTTTGGCGAGGCCCGTTTTTTCGCTGGCGCGGAGCACTTCCGTCCACCGGTCGATTTCGGTAAGGCCGTACTGGTTGGCTTGGGTAGGCACCCCGTCGTTCAGCAACGCCAAAGTGTCATCGATCAATGCTGAGTGCTGGCCGTCAGTAACTTCGAGAGGGGCTTGAAATTCAGGCGTATGAGCAGGCGTGGGCGTGAGCGAATCCATAAGAACAGGTCAGAAGGGAAAACAATCCGAATGAGGCGACAGCCGCTTGGTATACTAGCCCTGATTCTAAAAAGTTGAGGTCTTCTGCGTCGACCTTGTGGATTTTGGTTTTCCTATAATGGCGCCGTCGGTTCGGTTGCTGAGGAGCAGGTCTCCAACAGATCAGCAGTAGCCCTTACCAACGCATTCGGACGAAAATAGAATAAAGCAGATTCAACCATACGCTTGCTCCTGCCGTAAGCTGTGCTGTTTTACGCCTCATTCTCACCGGTTGCGGCCGCGTGCGGGTTACCTTCTGACTGATAATAGCATTAACCCCTGATCAGTCCACCAAAACAACCTAAATCCCATGAAAACGACCTTCAAAACTTTGCTGGCAGTAGCCGCTTTTGCCGCTTTTGCCACTACCTCTTGCAGCCAGAAAACGGAGGATAACGCCGAAGCAGCTACCGAAAATGCCGTTGATGCCACGGCTAACGCAGCTGAAGATGCTGTTACCCCGGATGGCGACGGCCAAAACACCGTGGCTCCCGAAAACGGCGACACCGCAGTGGTGCGCAACCGTCCCGCTGATGGTGTAGTAGAAGAAACTCCGAAGCAATAGTATAACGCTTGCTTATAGCAAAAAGCCCGCTTTCCTACCGGAAAGCGGGCTTTTTGCTATGCCGTTACGACTACTCCGGCGGGTGGGGTAGCGGCTAGCTCCACCAGCTCGTCGTAATATGGACGGCCCAATGCCCGCGCCTGGAGCCAGGCGTAAAAGCTAAGGGCCTGCAGGTCTTCACGCTCCAGTGGATGAAAGCGCGGTAGCTCGCCGATACGGGCCGCAAACTCTGGCTGTTTTGCCGCCCGCGGATCGGCAATGATGTCGCGCACCAAGGCCAGGTAGCTGAGCACGTAGCGGTACGTGCCGCCGTCGTGCCCGAACCGGTCGCGCACGAGGCGTTCTACGGCCCGTAGCCGGTGAGCGGCCACGTCGGCGTTGCCCATTTCCAGCTGGGTGAGCAGCTCGCCCAGGTTTTTGTTGAGCAGCCATTCTACGCCCATTTTCTCTTCGCACCAATGGTCGGAGCGGCCAATGGCCATCAGCACCTGACTGGTGCGCTGGTACTGGCCTTCGGCGAAGTAATGAAAGCCCAAGCCAAGACGAGCCGTGAGCTGGTCGCGCGGGGTGAGCGGGTGCGTGCGCAGCAGTTCTTCCAGCAACCGAATGCTCTCGCTGTTGCGCCGCAGAAAGGCCAGATTGGCCGCCAGCAGGAAAATGTACTTCGGATAAAACTCGTTTTGGTGGCTGCGCGGCCCCGTGCTCAACAGCTGGTGCAACTGCTCCAGGTACTGCACCGACTCCTGAAAGCGACGGTTGCGGTACAATGCGTGCGCAATCATATACAACAAGCCCAACTGGTACTCGCGGTGCGCGGGCTGAAAGCCGTGGCGCTTTTCCATAAGGTGGTAGCAGCGCCGCACGAAGGGCTCGAAGGAAGCAAAGTCGCGGCGCACCAGCATGGCCGATCGGGCAATGGACAGCAGGCGGTACAGCAAGGAAGGCCGGCGAGCAAAAGCTTCCTGCAAATCGTACTCGCGCAGCACATCCTGCATGATCTGATCGAAGGCGGGTGCCGAGCGGCCCAGGGCACGCGCCTGCTGCAGACGCTGACGCATGAGGCTGTAGGCAATGGCTGCGCGCTCCTCTTCTTCCGCAGCGGGCTTGTTGCGGTTGCGCCGCCGGATTATATCTGCCAGCGGCTCGGCATGCTCGCTGTGCGCGTGCTCGATCTGCAGGTTATAAACGGTGTTGAGCAATTCGTACTGCTCGTTTTGGCTGGCTAGCTTTTCGGCTTTGCGCAAGGTGGCCCACGCCAGCCGGGGAATGCCGGCATCAAAAAGGTATTGGGCTAGACTGAGCTGCCCGCGCACAGTGGAAGCCGCAGTGAGGTCTTGGTCGCGCTGCTTGAGCAGCAGGTAATCGGTGACTTGGCGCAACAAGCGTTTGCGCAGGGCATAATAAGCTACTGCATTGGGCTCGTCGGGGTAGAGCTTCTGCAACAGCTCGGCGGTTTCGTATTCACGCTTTTGCCATAGCAGTTCGCAAAGCTGCGCGTCTTTGCGGCCCTTTTCCTTGCGGCGCTGCCGCTGCAGAAAACGCAAAAACTCCTTTCGGTCATCTGGGGAGAAGGTGGCAAGAGTGGTACGTAAGTCGTCCATAGAGCAGTGGCTGTTAACGCCTCCCAATGCTACGAAACTTTTGGCTATATCTTAATATCCTTCAGTGCGGCAATTGCAAGCTGAAATACAGCCAATTATATCACCAATAACATCTTTACAAAGTCAGATAACGCCAATAAATGTCTGCTCACTGGAGCCAAGGCGCGCATACCTTTGGAGCAGTAGTCACGGCCTTTTTTGAACTGTATGATAACACGCCTACTCTTCCTGACGCTGGTTCTGCTGCTGAGCACCGTTAGTCAGGCGCAAGACATCCTTACCAAAACTAATGGCGACGAGCTGCAGGTGAAGGTGTTGGAAATCAGCCCCACGGAAATCCGTTACAAGCGCTTCGACAACCCCGACGGCCCGCTCATCATCATGCCCAAAAGCGAGGCATTTATGATTCGCTATGCGTCGGGTGTAAAGGAAGTGTTCGGACTGCCCAAAGGCCCGCCGGCCATCACGACAGCACCCGCGCCCGCATCGCCTACTACCGGCCCACGGGTGCCCGGCGACGATCCATCGGCCCACGATGGTGTGCACCTGAGCGGCCCACGTGTAGGCGCTGTGGTGCTTACCGGCGGGGTACGCCGCAAGGCCGAAGAAACCTACAATCTTAACCCGTTCCTGACTTTGTTTGGCTGGCAATTTGAAACGCGTCTGTTTCGAATGAACAACGGCATGGCCGGCCTTTTCGAGTTTGTGCCGCTGATTGGCGGATTGGAGCAAGGCAAGTTTGTGCCAAGCATCAACGGTCTGCTGGGCCTGCGCACGCCCAAAGGCTTTGAGCTTGGGATGGGCCCCAACCTTACCCCGACTGCCGTAGGCATCACGCTGGCAGCGGGGGCCACCATTCGCAGCAGCAGCGGCGTCAACTTCCCGATCAACCTAGCAGTGGTGCCCGGTAACGGCGGCGCCCGCGTGAGCTTACTCGTGGGCTTCAATACCCGCAGCCGCTACTAATACTTCTATGAAACGACTCCTTTTAGCTCTCTTACTACTGCCGCTGTTTACGGCCCATGCTCAGCAGCCCACGGCTCCTACTGTTACAACCGACGCGCTGCTACGCACCGATGGCGCGGAACTAGCTGGCCGGGTGCTGCTCATCACGCCTGATGTGGTGCGCTTGCTACCACTCATTGAAGGCACGGTTTCGCCTGATACCCTGACGCTGGCCCGTGCCGACGTATTTCTTATTCGCTTTGCTGATGGCCGTAAAGAAGTACTGCAGACACCAGCAACAAACGTGGCCACTTCCCAAACCGCTGCAGATCTAAAAGCGCAGGGCAAAGCCGATGCCCGCACCTATTACAAAGCATCTGGCGCTTTTTGGGGAACCTACGCGACCACCGTAGTCCTCACGCCTGCCTCGGGCCTCGGCCTAGTAGCAGGAGCGGGTACCGCTACCGGCCTTGCCGTTACGTCACCCAAAACCCACAACCTACGCGCCCCTAACCCTGAACTACTCCTCGACCCAGCGTACAACGAAGCTTATCGGCGTGAGGCTAAGCGAAAGAAGGCAGGCAGCGCCTTTGGAGGCTACGCAGCTGGGTTGGGAACGTGGATGGTGGCAGGTGTTATCATAGTTATTACCAGCTTTCGTCACATGTAAGCAGCTCAACTTTGATACCTTGGCTGCGTACAACAAGCGTATGCCACAGAAGGCCCTGCGGTACTATACGTGGGGCTTTTTTGTACTTGTTAGCTTATCAAAATACAGTTCTATTCCCACGGTTTAAGACTTATCGAATGCGCATCACGCCGGACGAGCTGCACACCCTGGGCAATAAGGCATTGATGCGCTTGCCCAAAACCGCTTTCTTCTGTTCGCGCGATTATCCTTCTGTAATTGAGCGACCTGTATACCTCTGGGCGCTGGAGCAGCGCTACCGCAGTCAATGCATCCTTTCGGGCTTTCACTCGCGGCTGGAGCAATCGGTGTTGCGCTACTTGCTGCAGGGCGACTGGCAGCCGATCATCTACGCCTTGGGCCGTGGCATACAGCCCAGTACCCGCTTTGAATACGAAGTTCCGGTAATGGCCGGGCGGCTGCTGTTCATCACGCCATTTGAGCCGGAGGTGCACTCGATAACCCAGGATACGGCCGATATCCGCAACCTGCTCGTGGCCGATCTGGCCGATCAGTTCTTTATTCCTTACCTCACGCCCGGCGGCAACTTGGCCCGGCTGCTGCAAAGCGAGCTGCTCCACAACAAACCTATCTTGACCCTAAACCTCCCCGAAAACCAACCCCTTTTTCACCTGGGTGCCAAAGTGTTCCAGCCGCGCATATTGCTGGGCCGAAGCCCAAATTCACGCTAACCCCATTGAGCTGTTGCTGCGTATGCTAGGTATTCAGTTTCGCATACACCACACAACCATGGCAACCCTAAGCTCTCATATTCCTCGGCATTTGCCCACTTCGCCATCCGACGGCGTTCGTACGCTGGCCCGTTTCGGCTTCGCTGCTAAAGGCATTGTGTACTGCGTAGTAGGCGGCCTGGCCGTCATGGCCGCCACCGGCATGCAAGGCGGCAAAATAGCAACCCAGCATCAGGCCCTGAACACCATTTTGGAAATGCCGTTTGGCCGCTGGCTGCTCGGCTTGGTGGCCATCGGGCTTGCCGGCTATACCATTTGGCGGCTGGTTCAGGCCTTCCGCGACACCGAAAACCACGGCAGCGATGCCAAAGGTTTGGCCCGACGCGGCGCTTACCTCCTCAGCGCCCTCATTCACGTTGGTTTCGCATACTACGCCGCCCGTACAGCCCTTGATGGAGCTGCTTCAAGCCAAGGCGGTAATACGCAACAGTCGCTTATTTCCACGCTGCTAGAGCAATCGTACGGCCAGTGGCTGCTGGGCCTTATCGGCCTGATTGTCATCGGCACGGGCATATACCAAATCATTCGGGCTTATTCCGGCAGCTTCGCGAAGGAAATCAATACCAGCCGCTTGCCAGCTGATCAGCAACGGCTGGTGCACCGCACCGGTCAGCTGGGCCACACGGCCCGCGGCATCGTGTGGGGCATCATCGGCTACTTCCTAATTCAGGCCGCCATGAACTCCAATGCTGCCACCGCGCAAAGCACCGAAGGTGCATTCAGCTTCCTTGACTCACTAGGGCCTGGGGTGCTGCTGGTAGTAGCGCTTGGTTTTGTTGCCTATGGCATATACATGCTGGTACGGGCCAAGTACCCGATCCTACGGGGCGTGTAGGCCCACCCGTAGCTCAACAAAAAGGGCACCCGGTTCAACCGGGTGCCCTTTTTGTTGAGCTACGGGTGGCGGCTAATGCATCTGTGTCACTACGTCTTCACCTACATAGTCACGCAGGTACTCGTAGCGCGGGGTTAGGTGGCCAGCGCGGGCAATGGTGGCCCGCTCGATGATGCCATCGGGGTCGGACCCGAACAGATGCGGGAACACGTTGTCGATCAGCTGGCGTCCGAAGTCGCGCGAAGCGTTGCGCGGCAGTTCGCAGGGCAGGTTGTCGACGGCCATGACGGTGAGGTTGAGGGGGTGCGAATACGGGGCCTCCAATTCCCCAGTACGCGGGTTGTAATCAAAGGCCGGCTCGGGGATGCTGGTGCTGCGCTTGGTGACAGGAACAGAGCCGTCCACGTCGCAGGTCACGTCGGCAATGGTATTGATGCGGAAGTTGGGCTGACGCGTGTCTTCCTCCGTGAAGAGCTTGGGCGCTTTGGGGTCCCAGTAAGCACAGGCGATGAGCAGGTCGGTGACGGGCAAGAACTTGCTGAAGGTCGACATGTACTCCTCCGGATGGCGGTGGAAGTCGGGCGTGTCCCATACTCGGCCATCTTTGCGGGCGTTATAATCGGAGGAGCGCAACTGCGTGTACACCGGCTCGTCGAAGTCCAGGTACAGGTAATCGTACACGCTTACGCGCCGGATACCCATTTTATCAAGCACTTGCAGGGCCCCTTGGGCTACCCGGCCCGAGCCCGTTACGGCCATCTTGATGGGTGGCAGGGCCCGCACCTTAAAATACTCCTCTTGCATGTCATCGAGGTCGGTGCAGAGGTAGGCCGGCTTGAGCTGAAAGAGGTTGTGCTTGCGCCCGTAGGTCAGCAGCCCATTATAAGCTCCCACCACACCGGCCCAGTAGCCGAAGGCCACAATTCGCTCGCCCTTGGCGTTGGTCAGCACCTCATAGTCGACCAACGTAATGTTCTTCTGCAGAACGGCCCGTAGCAGTTTGCGGTTGGCGGGCTGCTTCTTAATGGTGTGCGAGAAGAAGCAGTACGTTTTGCCGGGGATGAGCTGATCAATTGGCACTTCCTTCACACCAAGCAGGATGTCGCAGTCCGTCACGTCGGGCTGCACCTGAATGCCCAGGTCGGCGTATTCGCGGTCGGCATAGCTGCGAATGTCACTGCTCTGAGCTACTACCTGCACCTGCGGCCAAGTTTGCTGCACTTCCACGCACTTCTTGGGCGTAAGCGGCACGCGGCGGTCGACGGGAATTTTGCCTTCGCGGATGAGGCCTAGCTTTAGGGTAGTCATGGGAGAATGCGTTCAGGTGGGGATGGGCAAAGCTAAGATTTTAGCTCAGATGGCCTGCGAAGTAGCTCATTGGCACTACCAAGGCTATAATAAAACACCCCACAGCCTTTCGGCTGCGGGGCGGTAGCAAGTTGCCGAGAAAGAAGTTAGTTATTGGCATAGTTGACCTCGAGCCAGTCGGTGCCGTTCCAGATTAGCGTGATGGTATCGGCGGGCCCGAGGGAGCGACTGCCGTTGGTGTTGGCATTGGTTGAGCCCCCGTCGCCCACTTCAAAGTTGTTGCTGGCGCCGGCGTTTTCCATGATAAGCAGTTGCCCGACTTGTAACCCGTCCGATAGGTTTACAGTCCGGCTGGTAGCGGTGTTGTTGTCTGAGGTAAGGCGCAGGTACGTCCGGTCCCCTACCGTTACAGTTTGGTTGTCACCTGTCAAGGAGGTAGTTGATGCCGCTGTTCGCACGCTCAGGGCCCCGTCGATGTCGAGTTTGGTGGCAGGCGCCGCCGAACCTATTCCGACTCCAAGGCCGCCGTTCACATTAAGATGAGCTGTGCTGAAGTCGCCGTACACCAGCGGGGAGGCGGTATTGCTGTTGGCCACGTAGAGTTTGTTGCTGCCGGTTTCGTTGCCGCCCGCCGAATAGCCGATGAACACGTTGCCGCTGCCCGCGCTGTTGCTGGCCCCGGCCAAAGAGCCGATGGCCGTGTTGGTGCCGCCCGTTGCAATCGAAGTCAGCGAGTTATAACCCACGGCGGTATTGTCACTGGCGGTTGAGCTGGCATCTAGCGCATTGGTACCCATCGCGACGTTGCGCGTACCCGTTGAGTTTGCCGACAAGGCGAAAAAACCAACTGCCGTGTTATCGGCCGCCGTATTGGCCGACAGCGCCCAAGAACCCACCGCCACGTTTTGGCTGCTTGTCTGCAGGTTGGTCAGCGCATTATAGCCGATACCGATGTTGTCATTGGCCGTGGTATTGGCATCCACCGCATTGCTGCCTATTGCAATATTGCGTGTACCCGTCGAATTGGCAAGCAACCCCCGGTGCCCCAAGGCAACGTTATCCGAGGCAATGGTATTATTTTGTAATGCTGCAAAACCCAATGCAATGTTGCGGCTGCCAGTGGTATTATTGAATAATACCTGCCTACCGAGGCCTACACTATAAGTACCGGTACTGTTGGCGGTTAGTGCCGCGTAGCCCATCGCAATATTGTCGGAAGCTGTGCTGCTGGACAAGGCATAGTACCCCATGGCGATATTGTCGCCCCCCGTTTGATTGCCTGATAGAGCATTCACGCCCAGACCGATGTTCCGGGTCCCGGTCGTATTGGAGGTAAGTATACCACTACCGACAGCTACGTTCCCCCCACCTGTGGTATTGGCAGTCAGGGCGTTGAAGCCCAAGGCCACGTTGGCACTTCCCGTCGTGTTGACCGCAAGCGCAGCGTAGCCAATGCCGACATTGGCATTAGCAGTGTTGGCCGCCAGGGCATTGTACCCGATGCCCACGCTGTTGGACCCGGTGCTGCTGCTCATCGCCTGTCGGCCAATGGCCACGTTGTTGCTGCCCGTTGCATTGGTTTGCAGGGCATTGTAGCCGACGGCTACGTTGGCATTGTCCGTCAGGTCATCGGCAGTCCCGGCGTTTTCGCCCAGAAACACCGATTGCCCGGAGTTCATTACCTGCAAGCGTCCGCCACTGGTAATCTTCAGGTTTTCGATGCCGGCAATGTCGATGCGCACGATGTCTTCGTTGGCATTCTTTTCCGTCTGCACTTTGGTGTTGTTGTCGGCGTCGGCAATCTGGGTGGTTGAGCCGGAGGCTAGTTGCGTCCAAGCCGTGCCGTTATAAAACCAGAAGGAAGTGGTCGTATTGTCGTACACGAGCAAGCCCGTGGCAGGCGAAGTAATGGCCGTGCGCTGGGCGGTGCTCATGCGGGGAATGAGCATCCCTTTGGAAGTCGACTTGACATCAAGCATGGCCGAGTTGTCGGCGCTGCTGTTGTCAGTGTTGATGCTGACCCCCTGGGCAGAGGCGGGCAATGAGCCGCCGAATAGCAGCATTAGAAAGCCAAGTTGGAGTAAAGGTTTGCGCATAGCGTGGCAAAGGAGGGTGTGCAGCGAGGGTTCAGCATTAGCAGCAAACACCCTATCCTTCAAAACAAGCGGATTTTACCGGCATTCAGCTAGACTATCGATAGAATTATATATTCTAATGACCAAACAGGCCTGTTCATAGCCCGCATCCTTCGTTGCGCGCCAGTTACTAGTCTCTACCGAATCCGGTTCCGGCACTCATTTTTCAGCCTCTTGCCGCCATAGTGACGAAGAATATGAACGTGGCCGCACAAATTCGCCTTCATTTTGGTTTAGGGGGAGTCATTCATTTCGACCTACCTTTGTTAGGGCCAATTCAGGCCGCATTCCTGCCAACCATCCATTCCCTGTATGAAGCTGTCTTTCAAGCCTGCCGACGTATTTGTTGACCGCCATAATGGTCCTGATGCTGCGGCTGTGGCCGAGATGCTGCAAACCATCGGCGTAGCGTCGGTGGAGCAGCTGATTGATGAAACCGTGCCGGCCCGCATTCGGCTGAAGCGCGAGCTGAATCTGCCCGCAGCTCTCACGGAGCGGCAGTTTCTGCGGAAGTTCAAGCAGATTGCCGGCCAGAACAAGGTGTTCCGCTCCTTTATCGGCCTGGGTTACCACGACAACCAGATGCCGCCGGTAATCCTGCGCAACATCATGGAAAACCCCGGCTGGTACACCGCTTACACGCCTTACCAGGCCGAAATCGCGCAAGGCCGTCTCGAAGCCCTCATCAACTACCAGACGATGGTAATTGAGCTGACCGGCCTCGAAATTGCCAACGCCTCGCTGCTCGACGAAGGCACCGCCGCCGCCGAAGCGCTGAACATGTTCCACGGCCTCACCAAGAAAAAGAACGCCACCAAGTTCTTCGTCTCGGAGCAGGTGCTGCCCCAGACCCTGGACGTGCTGCGCACCCGCGCCACACCGCTGGGCATTGAGCTCATCGTGGGTGACCACCGCTCGGCTGACCTGTCCGACGAAGCCATCTTCGGCTCGATGGTACAATACCCCGCCGCCGACGGCGAGGTGTTTGACTACACCGACTTTATTGCTCAGGCGCACGAGCGCGGCCAGTTTGTGGCCGTGGCCGCCGACCTGCTCGCCCTGACCCTGCTCACCTCGCCCGGCGAGATGGGTGCCGATGCCGTGGTGGGCAACTCCCAACGCTTCGGCGTGCCGATGGGCTACGGCGGCCCGCACGCTGGCTACTTTGCTACCAAGGACGCCTACAAGCGCGTGATTCCCGGCCGTATCATCGGCCAGAGCGTGGACGCTACCGGCGGCCGCGCTTACCGCATGGCTCTGCAAACCCGCGAGCAGCACATCCGCCGCGAGAAGGCTACGTCCAACATCTGCACCGCGCAGGTCCTGCTGTCGGTTATTGCCGGCATGTACGCCGTGTACCACGGCCCGGAGCGCCTGAAGCAGATTGCTGCCAACGTACACCTGCTCACCCGCCAGCTGGCTACCGGCCTGCGGGAGCTGGGCGCCGAGCTGCTGGTGGAAAACTTCTTCGACACCGTATCGGTGAAGCTGGAAAGCCAAGAGCTGCAAGCCGCTGTGAAACGCGAAGCCGAGGCACTGGAAATCAACCTGCGCTACTTCGGCGAAAGCAACGTAGGCATCTCGCTGCACCAAAACGCGGAGGCCCAAGACGTGGCCGATATCCTGAGCGTATTCGGCAAGGTGCTAGGCAAGTCGGTTGCTGCGGCGGCGGAAACGCCAGCTGAAACTGAGCTGACCTGGCCTAAGAGCCTGATTCGGACGTCGGAGTTCCTGCAGCACGAAGTATTTAACACGCACCACTCGGAGCACGAGCTGCTGCGCTACATGAAGCAACTGGAGAACAAAGACTTGTCTTTGACGCACTCCATGATTGCGCTGGGCTCCTGCACCATGAAGCTCAACGCCACCGCCGAGATGATTCCGGTGACCTGGCCCGAGATTGGTCAGCTGCACCCCTTCGCGCCGCTCGATCAGGCCAAGGGCTACCAGCAGATCTTCGAGGACCTGGAAGCGTGGCTGTGTGAGGTAACGGGCTTCGCGGCCGTTTCGCTGCAGCCGAACTCCGGCGCGCAGGGCGAATACGCCGGACTGCTTGTCATCAAGGCTTACCACGATGCCCGTGGCGACCAGCACCGCAACGTAGCGCTGATTCCGGCTTCGGCCCACGGCACCAACCCCGCTTCCGCTGTAATGGCCGGCATGCAGGTGGTAGTGGTGAAAAGCACCGAAGAAGGCAACATCGACATCGAAGACCTGAAGCAAAAAGCCGCTCAGTACGCCGATAAGTTGAGCTGCCTGATGGTAACCTACCCCAGCACGCACGGCGTGTACGAGGAGGGCATCATCGACATCTGCAACATCATCCACGAGCACGGCGGCCGCGTGTACATGGACGGCGCCAACATGAACGCCCAGGTAGGCTTGACTTCGCCCGCCAACATTGGGGCTGACGTGTGCCACCTGAACCTGCACAAAACCTTCTGCATTCCTCACGGCGGTGGCGGACCCGGCGTTGGCCCCATTGGGGTGGTAGCTGATCTGGCCCCCTACCTGCCCGGCCACGTGGTGGTAGAAACCGGCCGCAAGGAAGGTGCCGTATCGGCGGCTCCCTGGGGTTCGGCCAGCATTCTGCCCATCAGCTACGCTTACATCAACATGATGGGCGGCGAGGGGCTGAAGGCGGCTACGCAAACTGCTATCCTGAATGCCAACTACATCAAGGCCCGCCTGCAGGAGCACTACCCGGTGCTGTACGCCGGCGAAAACGGCCACTGCGCCCACGAAATGATCCTTGACTGCCGTCAGTTTAAGAAAGCTGGCATCGAAGTAGAGGACATTGCCAAGCGCTTGATGGACTACGGCTACCACGCGCCCACCGTGTCGTTCCCGGTAGCGGGCACGCTGATGGTGGAGCCCACCGAGTCGGAAAGCAAGGAGGAGCTGGACCGCTTCTGCGAGGCCATGATCAAGATTCGCGAGGAAATCCGCGCAGTTGAAGAAGGCCGCGCCGATCAGAAGAACAACCTGCTGAAGCACGCGCCGCACACCGCTGCCGTGCTGCTGGCCGAAGAGTGGACGCGCCCCTACTCGCGTGAGCAGGCCGCCTACCCCACCGACTTTGCCCGCCGCTTCAAGTTCTGGCCTTCGGTGTCGCGCATTGACTCCGCGTTTGGCGACCGTAACCTGATCTGCGCCTGCACGCCCATCGAGGCGTACGCCGATCAGGAACTGGCTGCAACCGACAAGGCTTAAGCTTTTAGCCGACTGGCCATAAAAAAGGCCCGCTACCGGATGGTGGCGGGCCTTTTTGCTGGGTGGTGGTACTGGTTATCGACCGAAGCAGGTACGGTACATGTAGCCCGTTTGCGTTTGGCCTTCGGGGGTGGTTACCCGAGCTTTCAAAAAATACGTGTCGATGGTGTCCATTACTTGCACTTCCGTACCGGAGGTAACAGTCATGAGCTGGGCCGACTCCTTCTTCATGCCGTCGTACAGAGCGCACTCTACCACGGTGTTGTGCGCTACGGGGGCCCGGTTACTCCGGGACGAGGAGCCGTCGTCTTTGGCCGCGCTACAGGCAGCTAAAGTCAGCAAGGAAAGGAAAAGTAAAGATTTGTTCATACAGGGTGGATTACGTCGGGAATATAAGCAAATAAGCCGAGCGGTTTGCCTTGAATTTGGCTTTTGCCAGGATGTCTAGCTGGAATTATCGTCCGCTCAAACAGGCTTTATACATGTAGCCCGTCAGCATTTTGCCATCCTTTTTCATCATGGCCCGCACAAAGTGCGCGTTTGACGAGTCTAGCACCTGCACATTGGCTCCAGCGTCAATCATGGTCAGCATTTCGGATTGGGTACTGGCCTGCGTGTAAAGGCCACAGGTGGTGCCGGTAGTACGGCTTACGGGTTCCTTCGGGATGTGCGGAATGCGGGCCACGTCGTCTTTGGAAGTGACGCAAGCTCCTAACAGCAGTGAAAGAGCAGGAAGAAATAGGCGTGTCATAAGAAGGGAAAGAGCAGGGGGAAAAGATGGGTTTCAATATGTACAAAAAACAGCATTATATCAAAATTCAATTGTCTTATTGCCTTTCAACAATCTTGTGCATATCCAAGAGCCAGGGAACGTCCGGCAGGGTGTTAATGTTAAATAAACAAGTAGAAAAAGCCCCTTGGCGTACCGCCAGCGGCGATTCATCTGCTCTCCAGAACCTGCACTATCCTATGAAAGCTCTCACTCAGTTTTTGACACGTCCCGTAGCGCTGGTGGCCCTTGGCTTGGCAGTGCTGCTTGGCTCGGCTGGCTGTGCCTCCGTGCCCCGCGTCGGCGTAACGTCTGACTTTGACCACGCCGTTAACTTTCGCGCATACAAGTCCTGGGCTTGGTACCCCGAGCAGCCTACCGATGCTGAAGGCGGTCCGGCCAAAGGCTACAATTCTTTCTTTGATAAGCGCATGCGCCGTTCGGTAGAAGCCGAAATGGTACGCAAGGGCTTGGCCAAGGTGGAGAAGAATCCTGACGTCTACGTGGCGTATTCGGCCCGCGTGGAGGATAAGCAACGCACCAATACTGCGGTGCCTTACGGTCCATATGGGTGGTACCCTTACTGGGGCTTCGGCTGGGGCCGTGGTATGTACCAGCAGCCTGTAGTGGAGTACAAAGCCGGCAACATCATCATTGACATCATCGACGCCAAGCGTAAGGAACTGGTGTGGCGCGGCTACGGCCAAAGCCAGGTAGACCAGCCTAACTTGTCGGATGAGGAAGTAAACCGCATCGTAACGGGCGTGCTGGGCACCTATCCGCCCGATGCCAATACTGCTCGCCGCTAATCGGCTCCGCAACCCTTTTGGGCAGCCCCGTCAGCTTCTGGTGGGGCTGTTTTTATTTGAACTGATGCCGTGCGAGTTAGCCAACGTTCATTCGCCGCATCGTGCTGGCTTCACCAGCAGGGAACGACTGGCTCAGCTTCATTCCCCACCGAAAGGCTAATTTTGCCCTATTCGAGCCGGTCTCTTATCTCTGCTTTATGCTTTCTACTGTACTGCGGCGGCGGTTATGGCTGCCCGCCATGCTGGCGTTGGGGCCAGTTATGGCCCAAGCCCAAACCACGATTTTTACCGAAACTTTCGAAGGCAGCGGTTTCGGCTCTTTCACGGCCGTCAATGGCAGCCAGACCAACCAGTGGGTGCTGGGCTCGGCAGCTTCCAATGGCCCTAGCATAGCTGGTAGCAAGGCGCTGTATATCAGCAACGACAACGGCACTACGCACGGCTACAACCCGGCCACTACTTCGGTGGCACACTTTTACCGTGATGTGATGCTTCCTGCCGGCCAAGATTTCTTTGAGCTGACTTTTGATTGGAAGAATCTCGGCGAAGGCCTGGATCGGGATGTACTGCGGGTGTACCTGGTGCCTACCAGCTTTACACCGGTGGCCGGTACGGTGCCTACGGGCGCCGGCGTAGTACCGATTACGCCGGTTGGCTTGTATCAGCAGGATGGCTATGCCCGGCTGGTGCTGCCCTTGCCCGGCGGTGGCACCTTGGCAGGCACCACGCATCGGCTGATCTTCACCTGGAGCAACAACTTGATCAACGGCACGCAGCCGCCCGCAGCCGTCGACAACATCACGCTGAGCGGCGGCACCGCGCAGCCGCTCAGCGGCGCGTACACCATCGATGCGGCGCAGCCGGCCAGCGCCACCAATTTCACTAGCCTGGCCGCCGCTTTTCAACGCCTCAACCAGACGGACCCGGCCGGCGCGGTAACCTTTGATATTCCGGCTGGTCAAACTTTCGCCGAACCACTTCCGCCGCTGCTGGCGAGCGGCACGGCCACCGGGCATATCCGCTTCCGCAAAACGGGTACTGGCCCCAACCCGGTGGTGGAGGCCAGCACCGGGGTAGCCGCCATTGACCTGGCCGGTACCGATTACGTTACGTTTGAGGGCATCGATGTACGCGCTAGCGGCGCGGGGCCGCTGTATGGCTACCGGGTACGCAGTTACTCGGTCACCAACGGAACGCGTGGCATCATCATTCGGGATGCAGCCGTCACGCTGAACCGGGCCACCCCTGGCTCGGTGGGCGTGGTGCAGACCACCAGCTTGTCGGCCGGGGGCATAGCGCCTACCGATGTCGCGGGCACCAACCGTGGCAACCTGTACCAGAACTTGGTAGTCAGCAACGCAAGCAGCGGCCTGTGGCTGCTGGCCAATGCGGCAACTTTCCCCGACGCCAACACCGAGGTGGCCAACGTAACCATCGGCAACGGCACGAGCGGGGACATCAGCGGCAGCGGCCTCGGATACGGCTTGCGGCTGGAACACCAGCGCGGGCTGCTAGTGCACGACAACCTAGTGCGCGGGGTCGAATCGATCAATGCGGCTACTTTCGGCATCTTCACGCTGGGGCTACAAGGCTCCGGCGGCAGCACTTGTCGCCTTTACAACAACCGCATTGCCGACATCCGCTACAACAATCCCACCAATACCGGCACGGCTATTTCCGTCAACGGACTGGTGCTCGACGCCGCCGGCTCCGCGGGCCCCGTCAACGTAATGGCCTACAACAATATCATTCAAGGGTTGGTCCGGGACTTCGCCGGCACCACGGCACCGACCCTCCGCCTGATTCGGGGCCTGCAGGTAACTGCCAGTGGCCCCACCGGCAGCCAAATGGGCGTGTGGCACAATACCGTACTGGTAGACGCTGGCCCGGCACTGATCAACAGCACCGCCTTTGAGTACAGCGGTACGGTAGCGACAAGTGGCCCCGTGGACGTGCGCAACAACATTTTCGCCAACGTAAGCGGCGCCCGCAGCAGCGGCAAACACTACGCCTACTTCACAGCGGTAGCCGGCATTGGCCCGAATGGTTCCGTGGCCAACCACAATGACCTGTACCTCGCCACGGCCACCAACGGCTTCGTGGGCCGCACCACGGCCGGTGAATACGCCACGCTGGCCGACTGGCGCACGGCCACCAGCCAAGAAGCCAATGGCTTGTCGGTAGACCCGCAATTTGCCTCAGTCACCTTGCTGCGTCCTTCCAATGCAGTCCTGGACAACCGCGGTACCGCCTTGGCGGAGGTGACAACCGATGTGACGGGTGCTTCGCGAAATAGCAGCACTTCTGACATTGGCGCCTATGAGTTTACGGTGCTGTCGACGCACGTGCCACGCGCTACTGAGCTAGGCTTGTCGGCTTTTCCGGTGCCCTTTGGCAACCAGTTGAACGTAACACTGGCCCGCCCGCTGCACAGCGCCGCTACGCTGGAACTACTCAATGGCACCGGCCGCGTGGTGCGCAGCATTCGGGTAGCCCCGGCGGTACAGCAGTTTTCGTTTGATGAGTTGCAGGCGTTGCCCGCCGGTCCCTACTTGCTCCGCTTACTTACCGCCGATGGTCAACAGCAAACCAAGCAACTCGTGCGCTAAACGTTAATCGGCACTGTTCTTTTACCAAGCCCCGCCCTTTGTGGCGGGGCTTACTTTTCTATGGTCTTTCGCCATGTCGCAGTCACTAATCCACCAAAAAAAACACCGCCCGGCTCTATTGAACCGGGCGGAGTATATGTCTTAAAAGCAGAATGCTAGATCGGCACGTTTACGTGGCGCTCGGCGTGGTAGCTAGAGCGCACTAGCGGGCCGCTTTCCACGTACTTCAGCCCCCGGCGCAGGCCTTCTTCCTTGTAATGGGCGAAGAGGTCGGGGTGAATGAACTCGGCTACTTCGATGTGGCGCTTGGTAGGCTGCAGGTACTGGCCCAGCGTCAGGATATCAAGGCCATTGGCTACCAGGTCGTCCATGGCTTGGTACATCTCGTCCTTGGTTTCGCCGAGGCCCAGCATGATGCCCGACTTGGTGCGCTTGCCGGCTTCCTTGGTGCGACGGATCTGCTCGAGGCTGCGGTCGTACTTGGCTTGGGGCCGTACGAGGCGGTAAAGGCTGCCCACGGTCTCGATGTTGTGCGACACCACTTCCTGGCCACCGGCAATCATCGTGTGCAACGCTTCCCAATTGGCTTTCACGTCGGGAATCAGCGTTTCGATGGTGGTTTCGGGCGAGAGCTGCTTGGTTTGCACCACGGTTTCATACCACACGCTGGCGCCGCGGTCCTTCAGCTCGTCGCGGTTGACGGAGGTGATTACGGCGTGTTTCACGCCCATCAGCTTGATGGCTTCGGCCACGCGGCGCGGCTCGTCGAGGTCGTACTCGTTGGGGCGACCCGTGGCCACAGCGCAAAACGAGCAGGAGCGCGTGCACACGTTGCCTAAAATCATGAAGGTAGCCGTGCCGGCGCCCCAGCACTCGCCCATGTTGGGGCAGTTGCCGGATTCGCAGATGGTGTGCAGCTTATGTTCGTCCACTAGGCGGCGCACATTAGCGTAGGCCGGGCCCACGGGCAGCTTCACGCGCAGCCAGTCGGGCTTGCGGGGCTTGGCCGGAGCAGCCGCTTCGGGCTGAATGACGGGTAAAGTCAGGAGAGTATCCATAATACAAAGGTAGTCGGTATCGGGTAGTCGTTGGTCAGAAGTTGACCGCCAATTACCCGATACCGACTATCAACCAGCAGCTAGCTGCTGAGGTTATTTGCGCTGACCGATGTACAAGGTCACGTACACCGATGAGAAGATGTTGTTGTTAATCTGGTCGTCGGGCGTGTTCAACGCCCGCAGCACGGTTAGACGCTTGGTATAAGCTTCCAGCAGCACGCCGGCCTCCAGGCCCGCCACGGCGTCGCGGTAACGGCCGTACTCAAAGGTGAAAGCTCCGCGCACGTGGGCACCGACATTAGGCTTCACGTCGTTGATGCCGGAGAACAGCGGCGCCCGATCGTAAATGCGGTTGTTATCGAGGTGCTTAACCGGGTCGTACTGCTCAGCCCGAATGTCTTCGGGCGGGTTGGGGTTGCCGGGGTCGGCACGCGGCGTGTAATCGTAGTACACGTAGTACGGCATTAGCAAACCCAGCGAAGGGCCAGCGCCCAAGAGGCCATTTACCTGCACGCCCGATTCAGCCGCTTTGCGGAAAATCACCCGTTGCACGCCCACCGTGGGGCGCAGCACAAACAGGTAGTTGCTTTTGCCGGTCACGTACACGCCGCCCACGTAGGTTTGGCGCCGCTGCTCCTTGCGGTTCTTGACTTCTACACCCTCCAACAGCCAGAAGCGCGCCCAATTGTCATTGAGCATGCGCGTGGAGCGAATGGCAGCACCGCCAATCAGCCCCGCGTTAGAGTTGAGGTTGATACCGTAAGTGAATTCTTTATCGTAGAGAGGCCCTTCTTGGGCTTCTTGTGCCCGCGCAGCAGGAGCCAGGGCCAAGCCCGCCGCGAGCAACAAACCAGTAGAAAGTAGCGTGCGCACGGCAGTGGTGGCTGGCAGGTCAGAAGAAAGGAAGCAGCGCCCCCCGGGCAGTGCCTCTCCGAAAGTACGTAAATTTGAACGCATACGTCTGTAGATTTCTAAAATATGAGCACTGCCACCGCCCGCTATGCCGGCCAACTGCGTACCGAAGCCACTCACGTAGCCTCGGGCACTACCATTCAAACCGACGCTCCGGTAGATAACCACGGACGGGGCGAAGCATTTTCACCTACCGACCTGGTCAGTGCCGCGCTGGGCTCGTGCATGATGACCATTATGGGTATTGTAGCAGAGCGGCACGGCTTGAACCTTACCGGAGTAACATTTGACGTGACCAAGCACATGACTTCCGAGCCCCGGCGCATTGCCGAAATCGGGGTCAATTTCAGCATGCCTGCTGGCCTTTCCCCCAAAGAGCGGACGCTGCTGGAAAATGCGGCGCGTACTTGCCCCGTTGCTCTAAGCTTGAACCCGGAAATACGTCAATCGGTTCAGTTCACGTACGCAGGTTAAGTGGCTTCGTTGCAGGGCGTCACGACGCCTTGTGGGCCTGACCCACGTCCCCTATACCGTAAAGAGGGGAGCCAAACGTTAGCAACGATTGCAGCGGCGGTGGTTAACGCCTCGGCGGCTGCTTCGGGACCGGACATTTGCCAATAGAAGAAAAGCCAAACGGGGCCGCCGAACCTAAGTTCAGCGGCCCCGTTTGGCTTTTCTAAAACCTAGCTTTACGCTTATTACAATGCCGCGTATAGGCGAGGCAAGAAGCGGAAATTGAGGTCCTTAAGCCAGCTTTTTCTTGATTTCGCCGAGCTGAATGCTCATGTGCGAGGCGTCGTAGCAGCACTCCCCACCCTGAATCAGCAGCAGTTGCGGCGACTCGTGCCGAACGCCGAACTGCTCGGCAATTTGGTTGGAAATCGGCCGAAAACGCAGCAGATCGAGGTAGTACGGCTTGACGTTGTCAAGACCTGCATCAGCCCACTGGCGCTCCAGCCGGCTCTTGGCCATGGCACTGATAGAGCAACTGGTGCTGTGCTTGAAAATCACAATTGGCTGGTCGGCCGATTCGCGCACGATGTCGGTGAGCTGCTCAGGCTGGGTAAGCGGATGCCACTGCATTATTCGGGTAGTTTGGTTTTTTTCTTCGACTTGGACAAGCCTAATCCGACGCGCTGCTTCGGGTCACTGACGCGCGGCGTGCCGGTATTGTCGAACTTGTAACGTTCACTGCCGTTGATTGGGTTTCGCTTCTGGGCATTGCTTTCGCCAGCGCGCAGGTCGCGCTTCTCCACTGCGAGGTGACTTTTGCGCAGGTCTTCAGCCGCAGGATACTTCCGGGCCTCGCGTAAGGCCTTGCGCGCCGCCCGCTTGGGCGATTCATCGGTGGTTTGAGCCGACGCGGAGGCAGCAGAAAAGGCCAGCAACAGGCCCAGTAACAAGGCGTAACGTGGTATCATAAGCGGATAAAGAATTATTCGTCGGCGGCGGGCTCGGCCGCTTTGGCCTTGGCACCGCGTTTGGCCTTGCCGGTCTTCGAAGTGGAAGCGGGCCCTCTTCTCTTATTGAACGAAATCCATGGCCAGGCGGGAATGCGCACGCCCAGCACGAATTTGTCGCCGGGCTTGGGTAGGCGGCGGCGCTTGTACTTGGGCTTTTTGAGCAGGCCGTTTTTGTCGTAGCCGTTTTTCTGGACTTTGGCCGGCTCACTGCTGGTGTCGCCGGTAGAGCCATCGGCCATTTCAGCCGCGTCGGGGTCCTTCTTTTTAGTCTTCTTGGTTTTCTTAGTTACCGGTCCTTGCGGATTGGGAATACGGTACGGCCGGCAGCCTTCCAACGCGGGGCCCAGCAGCAGCACCAGTATCAGCAAACGCCAGCCCATGCGGCGCACACGAAGCAACTCAATCACGAAAGGCAGCGGGTAAGAAAGTCTAACTCAGTCCGAAAAATACAAAGGAAGAAGTTAGGAGCTAGCAGTCGGGGGGCGGAAGTGCAGAATACAACCATGCTGCACTGTCTTCCTCTGACCACCAGCTCCTAGCTTGTTCTTAGTATGCCATCAGCTTTTCCAAGCACTGGCGCAAACGGTTGTCGGCCAGAAACTGCTGCTCCAGGCCAGGCGCAAAGGGAATGGCTGTATCCAGCGAGGCTACGCGCTGGATGGGCGCGTCGAGCGAGGTGAAGCAGTGCTCGGCAATCCAGGCACCAATTTCGCCGCCGATACCACCGGTGAGCGTGTCTTCGTGCAGGATGATGACGCGGCCAGTTTTCTCCACCGTCGCGCGCACGGCCTCCTGGTCCCAGGGCAGCAAGGTGCGCAGGTCCAGGATGTCGCAATCGAGGTCAAGTTCCTCGGCCACCCGGGCGGCCCAATGCACACCCATGCCGTAGGTGATAATGCTCATTTCGGAGCCTTCGCGGGCGAGGCGGGCCTTGCCGATGGGCAGCGTGTAATAGTCGTTGGGCACCGGCCCGCTGATGGAGCGGTAGAGCATTTTGTGCTCGAAGTAGATAACCGGGTTGGGGTCTTCCAGCGCGGCGCAGAGTAGGCCTTTGGCGTCGTAAGGCGTGGCGGGATACACCACTTTCAGGCCGGGCGTGTGCACAAACCACGCCTCGTTGGACTGCGAGTGGAACGGGCCGGCGGCCGAGCCGGCCCCGGTGGGCATGCGCACCACCACATCCGCGTTCTGCCCCCAGCGGTAATGGCTCTTGGCGAGGTTGTTTACAATCTGGTTGAAACCGCAGGTCACGAAATCGGCGAACTGCATTTCCACCATGGCTTTTTTGCCCTTGATGCTCAGGCCTAGTCCTGCGCCGATGATGGCCGACTCGCAGAGCGGCGTGTTGCGTACGCGACCCTTGCCAAATTGCTGCACGAAGCCTTCGGTAATCTTGAAGACACCGCCGTACTCGGCAATGTCCTGGCCCATGAGCACCAACTCCGGGAAGCGCTCCATGCTTTGGCGCAGGCCATCGGAAATGGCATCTACGTAGCGGCGCTCGGTGCTGGGGGCATCAGGCGCGGGCGTTTGATCGGGCGCTTCGAAGGGGCGGTACATATCGGCCACTTCCTCATCCAGGTCGGGCGTGACTTCGGGCGTGTCGAACACCAGGCGCCAGGCCTCGTCGATTTCGTCCTTAATGGTGCGGCGGTAGCGCTGCTTGGCTTCATCATCGAGCACACCTTGCTCGATCAACCACCGCTCATAGTTTTCGACCGGGTCTTTCCGGCTCCATTCCTCAAACAGTTCCTGCGGCACGTACTTGGTGCCCGAAGCTTCCTCGTGGCCGCGCATGCGGAACGTGAGGGCCTCCAGCAGCACGGGGCGCGGATTCTGGCGCAGGTCTTCGGCGAGGCGGCGCACGGTATCGTACACTTCCAGCACGTTGTTGCCGTCCACCTGCACGGCCTCGATGCCGTAAGCCGGTCCTTTGTTGATGAAGTAGCCGTGGCGAAACTGCTCGTTGCTTGGCGTGCTAAGGCCGTAGCCGTTGTTTTCAACGATGAAAATGACCGGCAGCTGCCACACAGCGGCCACATTCAGGCCCTCGTGGAAATCACCCTCGGAAGCGCCGCCGTCGCCGGAGTACACCACCGTCACCTTGCCTTGGTTGTCGAGCACGTTGGCCAGCGCGATGCCGTCGGCCACGGCCAGTTGCGGGCCCAGGTGGCTGATCATGCCCACGATGTGGTGCTCGTTGGTACCGAAGTGAAACGACCGGTCGCGGCCCTTGGTGAAGCCGGTTTTCTTGCCCTGCCACTGCGCAAAGAGGCGGTCGAGCGGTAGCTGCCGGCAGGTAAACACGCCCAGGTTGCGGTGTAAGGGCAGAATGTACTCGTCGGGCTGCAGGGCCAGCGTGGAACCTACCGAAATAGCTTCCTGCCCGATGCCCGAAAACCACTTGCTCACCTTGCCTTGGCGCAAGAGGATAAGCATTTTCTCTTCAATCATGCGGGGCTTCAGCAGGCCCTCGTAGAGGCGAAGCAGGTCGTCGTTGGAGTAGTCTTTGCGGTCGAAGTTCATCGGGTGGAAGGGGTTCGGGAAAGTGCTGATGGCAAAGGTAGAAGGTTGACGTAGTCTTTGGCGCAGCAGGGCCACTCCGTGCTTACATTGTACATTACGACCTCCTTGACCGCTACTATTCTCACGCCTTGCGCTGGATTACCCGTATTCTCCCCTTCTTGCTGGCGCTGATTGCCGCTGGCTTTTTGTTGTTTTGGAAGCTCGACGGCCTGCCGGTACAGCAATGGGACGAGTCCCGCACTGGCATCAATGCTCTAGAAACCCTGCTGCACCGCGATTGGCTGGTGATACGCTACCAGGGGCAGCCCGACCTGTGGAACTCCAAGCCGCCGCTGCACCTGTGGCTGCTGAGTCTGAGCTTTGCCCTGTTGGGCCCTACTGAACTGGCTTTGCGCCTGCCCTCCGCCCTGGCCGCCCTAGCTACGGTACTGCTAACGTATCTGGCCGCGGGCCGCGCCTTGCGCAGCCCGGCCGCCGGGCTTCTGGCCGCGCTGGTTCTGGTGTCGGCTGGAGGCTTTACCTCCCTGCACGTGGCCCGATCTGGCGACTTCGACGCGCTGCTTACACTCTGGACCACAGCGGGCACACTGGCTTGGCTGACCTACCTGCGCAGCGGCAACACGCGTTGGGCCGGGTTGGCGGGCTTGGCCTTTGCATTAGCCATGCTTACCAAGGGCGTGGCCGGCGCGCTACCGGCGCCCGGACTCCTGCTGGCCGCTTGGGCTACCGGACACGGGGGGCGCCTGCGCCGCCCGGCACCCTGGCTGGCTGGCGGCTTGGCTCTGCTTGCAGCCGGAGCATGGTACATGGTTCGCGAGCTGGCTGCGCCGGGCTACCTGGCCGCCGTGCGGCAGTTCGAGTTGAACATGGCCACCGAAGAATTGGAATCCAACGGCCGTCATGTGCTTTGGTACGTGGGCCGGCTGCTCGAATTTAACTTCTCGGCATGGCTGGCTCCAGCTCTACTGGCGGTGGTACTGGCCTGGCGCCGCTCCACACCGCCGCTGCCCGGGCAATTGTTTGTGCGAGGCGCTGCTTGCGCAGCGGGCTGTCACCTACTGCTTCTTTCCCTGGCCCGCACAAAGCTCTCTTGGTACGATGCTCCCATTTACCCACTGCTGGCGCTGCTGGCCGCCGCAGGCGTGAGCTGGGCCGCCCGGGCAGTTGCTACAGCATATGGTTGGCGCCCCCGGTCTGGCTTATTGCTGCTGCTGGTGCTGCTAGCCGTGGCAGGCCCCTACGCCGACCGGCTAGCTCACCTGCGCGAACTGCACCAGCGCCGCTGGGAGGTTTCAGCCCTGCTTTACGGAAAGCACCTACGCCAGCAGGTGGCGCAACTGCCTACCTTGCACACCTATACATTGGTGCGGGGTGGCGAATTCAACGACAGCCCAGAGTTTTACCGCACAGCTGCCGAGCTGCAGCACGGCCACCTCATCAGCCGGGCCACCTCCTACGAAGTGAACAAGCTGGCGCCCGGCAGCGTGGTGGTGGCCTGCGGCGCTGCGGTGAGCAAGCCCTTGATGCAACAGTTTGAAACCCGGGTGCTGCTGCAAACCGATTCGTGCGTAACCCTTGAGCTAGGACGGCGGCGGTAGGGCAAAGTGTTATACTCTTCTGCGGCGCACCTAATTCCGGGCCCGCATCTGGCAACTGGGCGTGCATGGGCAGTTTTTGGCCCGCTGCCCACTAGCATCAGCCGAACCTGCCAGCCTTTTCGTAGGTTAAGCTTTCATTTGGCATCCTACTCAGCATCTACTGCCTTTCATGATAAACTTCCAGGAATTTACCCTCGATAACGGCCTGCGCTGCATCGTGCACGAAGACCTCACGCAGCCCATGGCCGTGTTGAACATCCTGTACAACGTCGGTTCGCGCGATGAGGACCCGGAGCATACCGGTTTCGCGCACTTGTTTGAGCACCTGATGTTCTCGGGCTCCATCAACATTCCGAGCTACGACGAGCCCTTGCAGCGCGTGGGCGGCGAAAACAATGCCTTCACCTCCCCCGACATTACCAACTACTACCTCACCGTGCCGGCCCAGAACATCGAAACCGGTTTCTGGCTCGAATCAGACCGCATGCTCAGCCTGGCCTTCTCCGAGAACGGCCTGGAAGTGCAGCGCAAGGTGGTGGTGGAAGAGTTCAAGCAGAACTACCTGAATCAGCCCTACGGCGACGTGTGGTTGAAGCTGCGGCCCCTCGCCTACCAGCACCACCCCTACCGCTGGGCCACCATCGGCAAGGAAATCAGCCACATCGAAAACGCTACGATGCAGCAGGTGCGCGACTTTTTTCAGAAGCACTACTCGCCTGCCAATGCCATTCTGGTAGTAGCCGGCGCCGTGCCCCTGGACGAGGCGAAGCGCTTGGCTGAAAAGTGGTTTGGCCCGATTCCGGGCGGTACGCGCTACGAGCGACAGCTGCCCAAGGAGCCCCGCCAGACCGAAGCCCGCCTGCTCACCGTAGAGGCCGATGTGCCGCTGAGCGCCCTGTACAAAGTGTACCACATGCCCGGTCGCGCCGACGACGATTACCAGGCCGCCGACTTGCTGGGTGACGTACTGGGCCGCGGCAAATCGTCGCGCCTGTACCAGCGCCTGGTAAAGGAGCGGCCGCTGTTCAACTCCATTTCAGCCTCCGCCATGGGCTCGTTGGAGCCTGGCTTGCTCGTCATCAGCGGCAAGCTCAACCAAGGCGTGAGTCTGGAAGAAGCCGATGCCGCCGTAACCGAAGTGGTGGAAGAGCTGCGCCAGCAGGAAATCCCCGCCGACGAGTTGGAAAAGGTGAAAAACCAGGCTGAGGCCAGCATCGTGTTCAGTGAGCTGGAGCTACTGCACCGCGCCATGAACCTCGCGTACTATAAGCTCATCGGTGATGCAAACCTCGTCAACGAGGAAAGTCAGCGCGTGCAGGCCATAACGCCTGCCGACGTACTGGCCGCCGCCCGCGAAGTGCTGCGCCCCGACAACAGCACCACGCTGCGTTACGAAGCCTTACCCCAGCGTGCAGCCAAAAAAATAGCCGAGGCTGAAGAAGCCTCGGCTTAAAGAACTGACGCCAGGATGAATCCTGATCCGGGCCGGTAGTTTTACTGCTGGCCCGGATTTGTATTCAGCAGGTCTACTTTGTTATAGTCCACGCTGCGCGGACGCATCGAGGGCTTCTGCTGAATGGGGCGGCCCATGTAGTCGGAGCGGGTGCGGCTGGAGGGCAGCAACGGACGGCCCGGTGCCACGCTCATGCCTTCGCTGCGGTCGGGAGTGCGGTCGATGCCACCATAGCCGCCAAAACCGCCACCCGCCGCATCGGCATTGTTCGGCTGGGCTGGAGTTGCCGGGTCGGTAGTGGTGGGGGCAGTAGCCGGAGCCGGTTCCGAGGCAGTTGCCTTGGCGCCGGAGCTCGTGCTGGTAGCCTTGGTTTTGGTGCTCTTGGTAGGTGCTGGGGCGTCCCAGCTGCTTCCCCAGCCGTCATTGGCTTTGGAAGTCGATTTTTTAGGCGCCGTTTGAGCCTGGGATTCGAGCGAAATCAGGCCTGTCGCCAACACAATAAAAGCCAACCGTATCATGGTCTGAGTCTGAAGCTTGGTGAGGTTAAAGAGAAGGGTATCAGATTTATGTACGCCAAAAAGCACTCAGCAGCTACGCGATAAACACGTAATCTACCGGCATTTCAGGCAAGCATAAGTGCCACCGCTAACCGCTCGCTTCCGAAAACAGTTCAGCGCCGTTTGCTCTTGGCTGCAGGCGCGGCTGTTTTAGGTTTGGCGGGGGTGGCTGGGGCAGCAGTTGTCGGAGTCGTTTTGGCCGACATGGACGAGGCACCTTGCGCCGGAGCCGTTTTGGCCGGCTTCGGTTTCAGCGGCCGACCCATGTAGTCGGTCGTCAAGGCAAGCGGGCGGCCCAGGCGCATCCCGGGAGCCAGCTTTACGTCATCAGAGGAGCGAGGCTGCGTACGCGCCCGGTAGCCACGGCCGGTCCGAGATTTTTGCTGGGCTTGGGCGGGCAAATCGGCCCACACGAAGAGCAGGGTAAGCAAGGACGGCAGCAGTAGACGGCGTAGCATGAGTTAGGCAGATTAGTGGGTGGGCAACTAGTACTGTGCCTCATACGCAGGTGCCCGAGGAACGGACATTCATAGAATAATTCAAATACATAATTGATTTATCCCCTTGCAAGCCAATTGGCGCACCAAAGCCCTTTCGAGGCCTATCTTTGCTCTTGTTATGCAGGATACGATCCAACAGCTTCAGCAGGAAATAGAGGCCTACGACGTCACGACGGCGGCCGGGCTCGACCAGTTTCGCATTGCTTACACCGGCCGTAAAGGCCGCATTGCCGATCTTTTCGACCAGCTCAAAACCGTGCCGGCCGAAGAGCGCCGCGCCGTGGGCCAGCAGCTCAATGCCCTGAAGCAGCTGGCGCAGGACAAGTTTGACCAGCGCCGCCAGCAGCTTGAGGAAGAAGCCGCCAGCCAACCCGCCGATGCCGGCTACGACTATACCCTGCCGCCGGTGCCCGGCGCCTTGGGCACGCGCCACCCCTTGAGCCTGGTGCGCGACGAGGTAGTGCGCATCTTTTCCCGCATCGGCTTCAACGTGGCCGATGGCCCGGAAATCGAGGACGACTGGCATAACTTCTCGGCCCTGAACTTTGCCGAAAATCACCCGGCCCGCGAAATGCAGGATACCTTTTTCCTGGGTTCTCCGGTGACAAGTGATGAGGCAACAAGTAACACGTCTGACCTGTCACCTGTCTCCTCATCACCTTCGCACCTGCTGCGCACGCACACCAGCACGGTGCAGGTGCGCCTGATGCAAAGCCAGAAGCCCCCCATCCGGAGCATCATGCCCGGCCGCGTGTACCGCAACGAGGCCATTTCGGCCCGGGCCCACATGGTGTTTCACCAGATCGAAGGCTTGTACATCGACGAAAACGTGAGCTTCGCCGATCTAAAGCAAACCATCTACTACTTCGCGCAGGAGTTCTACGGCGCCGACGTGAAGATGCGGATGCGCCCCTCCTATTTCCCCTTCACCGAGCCCAGCACGGAGATTGACATTTCGTGCCTGATCTGCAAAGGCGCCGGCTGCAACATCTGCAAGTACACCGGCTGGGTGGAAATCATGGGCGCGGGCATGGTCGATCCGAACGTGCTGCGCAACTGCGGCATCGACCCGGAGCGTTATTCCGGCTTCGCCTTCGGCATGGGTCTGGAACGCCCCACCATGCTCAAGTACCAGATCAAAGACCTGCGCTTGTTCACGCAGAACGACATGCGTTTCCTGCGTCAGTTTGAATTCATTCACTAAGGCCTCAGTGCCGGGCGCTTCCGCTTAAGGAGGCAAGCGCCCGGCACTAACCTTAGCTCGGCACTCCACTATGCACCATACCTTAAACACCATCGCCGTAGTAGGCGCGGGCACCATGGGCGCTGGCATTGCGCAGCTTTGCCTGCAAGCCGGCTTCACCACCCTGCTCTATGACGTGAGCGAGAACATGCTGCAGCGGGGGCAACAAAGCATCGAAGCCGGCTTCGGCAAGCTGGTGGAGAAAGGCCGCTTGAGCGCCTCCGACCGCGACGCCGCGCTGCAGCGCCTACGCTTGACGCATGACCTGGAGGAAGTGCGGGCCGACCTCATCATCGAGGCCGTGGTGGAGAAGATGAACGTCAAGCACCAGCTGTTCATCGACCTGGCCATGTTTAACGGCCCCGAAACCATTCTGGCTTCCAACACCAGCACCTTCCCCATCACCCAGTTGGCCGCCCCCGTGCCCAACCCCGAGCGCGTGGTGGGCATGCACTTCTTTAACCCGGCCCCGCTGATGCCACTGGTGGAGGTGATACGCGGCGCCGCCACCGCGCCCACCGTGGCCGAAACTGTGTGCGAGTTAGCCTTGAAACTTGGCAAAAAGCCGGTACTGGCCGCCGATGCGCCAGGCTTCATCGTCAACCGCGTGGCCCGTCACTTTTACGTGGAGAGCCTGAAGGCCCTGGAGGAAAACGTGGCCCCGCTGGAAACCATCGACGAGCTGCTGGAGTCGGCGGGCTTCCGCATGGGCCCTTTTAAACTGATGGACCTGATCGGCGTCGACACCAACTTTGCCGTAACCAGCTCCTTGTTTGAGTCTTTCCATTACGACCCGAAGTTTCGTCCGAGCCGCATCCAGCAGCAGAAGGTGGACGCTGGCCACCACGGCCGCAAAACCGGTCGCGGTTTTTACCAATACTAGCCCCGCGCTGAACAGAAAACTACCAGCCGTACGTTAGTACCTGCATGACTACTCCGCTTCGTTCGCTCCTGGGTTTGCCTGTTGCCGCTGGGCTGCTGTTATCGGCTGCTGTGAGCGGTTGCGGCTCGTCGGGTACCGCTGCGGAGCCGGCCATTCCGTCGGCCGTCGTCAACGAAGTAGTACCGCTCAGCAACCAGCAGTACGCTGCCCTGCGCTTCGACAACGGGTACGTGTACATCAACGGGGCCGGCGTGCGCGGCATCATTGTGGTGCGGCAGAACGCGCAGCAGTACCTCGCCTTCGAGCGTAACTGTCCTTACCAGCCTTACGATCCGTGCGCTAAGGTCAGCGTGGACCGTTCGGGGTTCTTTATGATCGACTCCTGTTGCGCCTCTCGCTTTGACCTGCGCGGCCAGGTAACCAGCGGCCCAGCCTTCCGGCCACTGCGTCAGTACAACACTGCCATCAGCGGTAATTTGCTGTATATCACGAATTAGCAGCTTTTTTCAAAAAATTTACCGGCTAGGGGTTGCAGAAAATTAAATCCCGTCGTAGTATTGCACCCGCAATCAGCCACAAAGCAATTGCCAACCGCTTCCTTAGCTCAGTCGGTTAGAGCATCTGACTGTTAATCAGAGGGTCCCTGGTTCGAGCCCAGGAGGGAGCGCACAACAACCGTAATACCCGCCGAGAACCGGCGGGTATTCGTGTTTTTAGCCCAGAGCATAGGCTTTATCTAGGAGGTCAAATCGGTATTCTTCCCTATTCCAGTATAGAAGCCGGTAACCAAACCAGTACATGATCCAAGGTGCACCGCCGAAAAACCAAGCAGCAAAAGCACCGGCTGCACCTTCTGCCTCCCATCCCAGATCCTTTCCAAGGTGCCCGTGTTGCCGAGCGCAGCCATGCGTTTTCGACCGTATGAAGGCACTGGTGAGAGTTTAGGTTGAATCAAGAAGCGGAGCCTCCGGTGCCACAACACCCGCATTAAGGCGCGTTGGTGGGGCGGCGACCATTGGAAAGTCCAGATAGATTCGTGAGGGTGGTTGGTCTGCAACTCGACGGGGGCTTCGGTAGGAGTTCCGCTCATTTACACGCGGGTGCTTTCCGGCCAAGGGAATTAAACAAAACACCCCAACCGCATAAGCAATTAGGGCGAGTGGCTTTTCTAATCCATCTGGATACTACGTGAATAACCTTCTGTCCTGTTAATCCAGACGGTCGTTATCGTTATCCAACGCAGCGCGGCCCCAGCTACTTGCGTAGAGCTACTCCTACGGTCTGCCTTATTCTCCATCCTATGCCTGACACCTTAGGGCTGCTTACCGCAGTTGCCCCACCCGACGAGCTGCTGCGCGACTTGCTAGCGGTGTCGATGACCGGCGTTATCTACTACACGCCCATTTACGACCCGCAGGGCTCGGGCGACATAATCGATTTCCGCTTCGAGTACCTCAACCCGGCGGCCCAGCGCATGATGGGCATGCCCGCGGTGCCCACCGTCACCCACAACCAGCAGTGGCCGCACAGCCAGGCCCACGGCACCTTCGCCTTCCACGTCGAGGCCTACCGCAGCGGCGAGCCGCGCCAGTACAACGTCAACTACCAGGCCGACGGCTACGACAACTACTACCGCCTGGCCGCCCGCCGCTCCGGCCAAGGCCTGTGGGTGAGCTTCACCGACACGGCCGACCAGCCCCGCTCCCCCGTGGAACTCGCCCTGCGCCAAAGCCAGGCCCGCGAAAAGGCGGCCCGCACCGAGGCCGAATCCCAGCGCCAGGCGCAGGAGCGCGGGGCCTTCTACCACGTCTTCGAGCAAGCCCCTGCCCTGATTGCCCTGCTGCGCGCGCCCGAGCACCGCTTCGAGTACGTGAACCCCGCCTACCAGGCGCTGTTTCCCGGCCGCCAGCTCGTGGGCCTTAACGCAGCCCAGGCCGTGCCGGAACTGCAAGCGCAGGGCTACGTGCAGCTGCTTGACCAGGTCTACCAAACCGGCGAAACGTACTTCGGCGCGGAGCAGCCGTTCGCGCCGCTCCCAGCCCAGGACTCGTCCGCCGAGCAGCGCTACTACAACTTCACCTACCAGGCCTACCGCGAGGGCGGCGAGATTGCCGGCGTGTCCATTTTTGCCTATGATGTTACGGAGCAGGTGCAGGCCCGTGAGCAGCGCGAAACCGAGCGCCAACAACTACAGGCCGTGTTCGCGCAGGCGCCGGTAGCCGTGTGCTTGTTCCGGGGCGAAGACTACGTACTTGACATCGTCAACCCGCCCATGGGCGAGATGCTGGGGCACCCGCTGCCGGCCCTGGTAGGCCAGCCTTTTTTTGAGGTGTTGCCGGAGCTGCGCAACCAGGGGTTGCCCGAACTGCTGGCCACGGTGCGCCACACCGGCACACCATTCGTGGCCCAGGAACAGGAAATCCAACTGGCCCGCCACCTTCCGGGAGCCCCGGGCTACTTCAACTTCGTGTACCAGCCCCTGGTCGATGCCCACGGCCAGGTGACGGGCATCGTGTGCGTAGCCACCGACGTCACCGAGCAGGTGCAGGCCCGGCGCGTGGTGGAGGAAAGTGGCCAGCAAGCCCAGGCGCTGGCCCAGGAACTCAGCGCGGTCAACGAGCAGCTGGTGCGCACCAACGTGGACCTGGACAACTTCATCTACACCGCCTCGCACGACCTGAAAGCCCCCATCTCCAACATCGAAGGCCTGCTGTACCTGCTGCAGGAGGAGCTGCCCGCCGATGTGAGGCAGGGCGAATACGTGGCCCCCACCTTGACCCGCATGCTGCAGGCCGTGGAGCGCTTCAAGCGCACCATTGAACACCTGACGGACGTGTCCAAGCTGCAGAAAGAGCATGCTGCTTCCGTGGCCTTGGTGAGCCTGCCCGCCACCGTTGAGGACGTGCGCCTGGACCTGGAACCCCAGCTGCAGAAAACCGGCGCCAAGCTATTCGTCGATGTGGCCGCAGTGCCGCCCGTCCGGTTTTCGGAGAAAAACCTACGCTCGGTGGTGTACAACCTGCTCAGCAACGCGCTCAAGTACCGCTCGCCCGACCGCACGCCCCACATCGACGTGCGGGCGCGCGTGCGCGACGGCCACACCGTGCTCGAAGTGCACGACAACGGCCTCGGCCTGGATGCCCATCAACTGCCGCGCCTGTTCAACATGTTTCAGCGCTTTCACACCCACGTCGAAGGCTCGGGCATCGGCCTGTACATGGTCAAGCGCATGGTGGAGAATGCCGGCGGCCGCATCGAGGTGCACAGCCAGCCCGGCGCCGGCACCACCGTTTTCGTACACTTTCCCCACGCCGACGACGACCCTGGCCCGGGCTTTCCCAGCTCCTAACGTCTTCTCCTGATGGCCGCTATTTCCCGCTCGTTGACGACAAGACGACAACTACCTCAACCAAGCCCTGCTGCGGCGCATGGCCGTCACCGACACGGTGCTGGTGGCCGTGAACGGGCAGGAGGCGCTGGACCTGCTCCACACCCACTGCGCCCCGTCCCCACCTGCCCGGCCCTGATTCTGCTGGACATGAAAATGCCGCTGATGAATGGCGTGGAGCTTCTCAAAGCTTACGCGCAGCGCCCCCCGACCAAAACCCGGCCGTAGTCATCATGCTCACCACCTCGCTTAATCCCCACGACGTGGCGCGGATGGAGAACTTGACCATTGCAGCTATCTGACCAAGCCCCTGACGCGCGAAAAACTCCAGCAGATTCTGCAGGAGCACTTTAACTATCCGGCGTCCACGGCCTAGCCTGTTAGTCAGCGCTTTTTGTTATATTCCGCTGTGCTGTCCCCTACCGAACTTTTTTCCCTCGAAGCCCAAAACGAGGCCCTGCGCGAAGAAAACCAGCAGTTGCGGGCCCGTCTGGCCAGCGCGCAGGCGCAGCAAATCCACTCCGACGAGCACACGCAGTCCCAGAGTCGTTTTCGAACGGTATTCGAAAACTCCCCCTTCGGCCAGAAAATCATTACCCCCGACCTAATAATTCGCCAAGTCAACCCGGCGGTGGTGGAGATGCTGGGCTGCGCCAGCAAGGAGGAGTTGGTGGGCCGGCGGATTCTGGAGTTTGCGCACCCGGACTACCAAGCCGACTGGCGCTTTCTGCAGCAACGCCTGTGGGCCCACAAGCTGCCGCACTTCACCTTGGAAACCTGCCTGGTGCGCCGCGATGGATCGACGTTCTGGTGCCAGGTGACGTCGATTTGCTTTCCGGACGGGGACGAAGTGTTGGGCTACACCCTGTTGGAGAACATCAGCGACCGAAAAGCCCTGGAGCTGTCGCTCAAGCGTCTCTACGACGCGCAGGAAACCATTCTGTATCTGGTAACCCACGACCTGAAAACGCCCATTGCCCACATTCAGCTGCTGGCCGACCTGCTCGAGCGCCAGGCGGTAGCGCCGCCGGAGGGCCTGGCCGACACGCGGCAGTACCTGACCCTGATCCGCAGCGCGTGCCGCGAAGCCGACAAGCTGCTGCGGGACGTGCTGCTGTTGGGCTCCCTCAACGCTACGCACCTGAAAAAGCAGCCCACCGACCTCAACGCCTTGCTGGACGAGCGGCTGCAGGCCCACTCCCTGGTGGCTCGCGACCGGGGCATTGCCTTGGAGCTGGACGTGCCCGAACACGCCGTGCAGGCCAACCTGAACGCCGGGGCCTTTGGCCGGGTGGTGGACAACCTGGTGAGCAACGCCTTGAAATTTACCCCTTCCGGCGGCAGCGTTACGGTGGGACTGCAGGAGCAGGCGGGCACGGCCCGCCTGCGGGTGCAGGACACCGGCATCGGCATTCCCGAGCACCTGCAGGCCGAACTGTTTGAGAAGTTCAGTCCCGCGGCCCGTCCCGGGCTGGCCGGCGAAGCCAGCACCGGCCTGGGCTTGTTTATTACCAAGCAGATTGTGCAGCTGCACCGGGGCAAAATCCGAGTGGAAAGCTGCGAGGGCGCTGGCACCTGCTTTGTGGTGGAGCTGTAGTAAACGACCCGGCCCGACGGTCTGAAAGCCCTATTCCGTCAAGGCGGGTAGTTCGAGGACAAACAGGGTGCCCTGGCCTTCAGCGCTGGTAAAGCGAATCGTGCCCTCGTGCAGAGCGACAATGGTCTTGATAATGGACATGCCCAACCCCGTGGTTTTCTCGCCGCGCAGGCCGGGCCGCCTTGCTTTGGTGAACTTATCGAAAAGCGACGGCTGCAGCGCGGCGGGAATGCCCACACCGGTGTCGGCGACGCTAATGACAATCCGTCCGGTTGGCTGCTCTAAGCCCAGGGTGATGCACCCGCCGTCGGGGGTGAACTTGATGGCGTTTGAAATCAGGTTGTTGATGACCTGCTGAAACTTGTTTACGTCCACTAGCGCGTACACGGGCTGCGCCGGGGCCTGGAAGTCAAAGCGCAGGTGCGTGTGCTGCTCGGCCTGCTGGTACTCTTCCATGATAGCCGCGAACCAGTCCACCAGGTTGGCGCGCTCTAGCTTGAGCTCCACGTTCACGGACTCCATAAATTCGTTGTCGACGAAGTCGCGGATCAGGTTTACTCCGTGCGTGCAGGTGCGCTCCATAAGCTGGAGCAGGTGCTGCATGGTGTCGGTGGTACGTCCCTGGGCCTCGAGGCGCAGCTCCTCGGCCAGCTGCTGCAGCAGCGTGAGCGGGGAAGCCAAATCGTGCGAGAGGATTTCGAGCGTGGCGTCTTTCTTGGTGTTGAACTTCTGCGCATTGATGGCCGCCTCCTTGCTGCGGGTGATGTCCAGCACGGTGCCGCTCAGGTAGGTCTGCCCGTCGGAGAGCTGCTCCAGAGCCGCCGAAAAGCACAGCCACTGAATACGGCCGCTGGGCTGCCCAACCCGCACCTCGACATCTTGCACCAGTTCCCCGCGTATGGCGTGGCGCATGCGCTGGCGTAGGTGCAGCAGATCCTCGGGGTGCAGGCTCGCCAGCCAGCCCGGCAGGTTTTCGTTGACCTGCGCCCGGGAGCTGCCGAAAACCTGTTCGTAGGCCTGGCTGACATAGTCCACGCGTCGTTCCGTGATGTGGTATGCGAAATGCACAGCCTTGCCGCGGTCCAGCAGGGAGCGAAACAGTAAGGGATAATCTATCATGCAGCCGTTGGTGGGGCCGCACCAGAAAGGCGCGGCAGCAAATCGAGCGGAAGAAGGCAGGTGGTGCTCGGACAACAATTACCGCACCCCGCTAACCTTTAAAGATAAGCCTTTGAGTTCTTAGTAGCTTGTCCCAGGTTACTTTTAACCAATTTGTTAAGTGCAAGAGCCAGGCCAGGGACCGGACCTCGCCGGAATGGGTATTTTCTCCTTGCGGCCGGTCATTGCCATCGACATCCAGGCGCGTGCCAACGGGCGCTGACGCTTATTTCGGCTGGGCCAACAAGGTGTGAAACTACTCTTGAGCATTGCGGCCAACAAGCCCTAGTCAATAAACGCGTACCCCCCGCCCTGCCGCGCCTTCGCAAACCGCGGAAGCAGGCTCATTCTGGCCTTTTCAGTGCCCCTAGCCCACTACGCGACCTGGCGAATGGTCGCCTGCCGCAGCCGCTTCTTTGTGCTACCAAGCGTCGGGGCTAGCTCCTCCATGCCTGCCAGGTTCACGAGGGTCGTGGCCACTAGGGCGCAGCCCGGGCGCCGGCAGCAGAGGCGGGTAGGGTAATCATAAAGGTGGAGCCCACACCCAGTTGACTTTGCACCACAATTGTGCCTCCGGCGTTTTCCACCAGGCGCTTGACCCTGTACAATCCGATACCCGAGCCCTCGACGTGGTCGTGCAGGCGGTGGAACATGCCAAACAGCTTGCCCTGCTGGTCCTCGCTGAGCCCCAGGCCGTTGTCCTGCACTTCCAGCACAATGGCCGTAGCGGTGCGGCGGCAGCGTAGCTGCACGTCGGGCGGGCAGCCTGGGCGCTGGTACTTGACAGCGTTGCTGAGCAGGTTGTAAACAATGCAACGCAGGTGTTGGGGGGCAAAGCAGATACTGGGGCAGGCTGCTACTTCCACGGTAAGACGGGCGTGGGTGGCGGCCAGCAAGGTGGCCAAATCCAGGCGGATGTCTTCGACAAGGGCTTCCAGGTCTACGGTTTCGGGGGGGTGAGCCTGGCACCGCTGCAGCTGAGACACGTCGGTGAGCTGAGCAATGGTGAGCTTAAAGCGGTCGACAGCGAGCTGCATGTGCTCGAGCAGAGGCTGCAGGATGTCGGCTTGCCCGGCGGCGGGCAGGTCTTCCTTTAGCGCCTGGAGCAGCCCTTCGAGGTTGGCAATGGGGGTCTTCAGGTCGTGTGAAGCCGTGTAGACGAAATTGTCCAGGTCGGTATTGGTGCGCATGAGCTGGGCATTGGCAGCGGTCAGCTCGTCGTTGGCCTGGGCCAGTTGCTCTCGGGCCAGCACCTGCTCGGTAACGTCGATGCCGAACACGGAGATGCCCGCCGGCTGGCCGGCTTCCTCGAACCGGTGGTAGTTGAATGTAAAGTACTGGCGCTTGACGGGCAGGCCATCGGCCTGGTGCAGATCAACGGGCACTTCGATTCCCGCCTGCGGCTCGCCGGTGGCGTACACCCGGTCGAGCAAGGCCACGAAGCCCGGCGTGGCGGCATCAGGCCGCACGCTCGCCAGGGGGTAGCCCAGTAGCTGACGGCCGGGAAACACTCGTTCCTGGGCCGCATTGAAGTAGTCAAATCGGTGGTCGGGCCCCCGCAGCAGGGTAATCAGGGCCGGGGTTTGCTCGAACACCTGGTGAAAGGCTTCGCGCTCGTGCAACTGCCGCCGGGTGGCGGCCAGCGCGTCGGCCTGCAGGGTTTCGTTGAGGCGCCGGGCCAACACGGCCTCCGTCACGTCGTAGGCGAAAAGCGACACGCCCACCGTGTGCCCCTGCTCCTGGTAGGCGTCACAGGAAAAGGTGAAGTACCGGGTGTGGGCTGCCTGCCCCGCGGGTAGCACCAATGCCAGGGGAGCCTCAACGCCGAAATACGAAACGCCGGAGCGGAACACGCCGTCGAGCTGCGTAATAAGGCCCATCGCCACAGCTCCGGGGTGCCAGTCGGCCACGGACCGGCCGAGGGGCATAGGATGGTCCGTGAAAAGCTGTTGGAAGGCGGGGTTGCCGTAATCGAGCTGGTGGGTGGGGCCACGCAGGATGCATACGGCGGCCTGGGTCTGGCTGAGGAAGCGTTCGAGGTTGGCGCGTTGATGCTCTGCCTCGGTTTGGGCGGCCTGGGCAAGCTGGGCCGAGGTCTGCACCTGAACTTCCAAGTCTTGGATGCGCGCAAGCAGACTTTGCAGGTCGTGCTGCAGGCCAGCGTTACCAGTCAACAGGTCTGGGTTGGCATGTTGCCCGGTGCTGTTGACGGCCGCCAGTCCGGGGTTCTGCTGTACTTGCTCGGGGAAGCCCGCAGCACCGGGCAGGGAAGCGGGGGGCCCGAAGGGGGAAGTAGACATAACGGCGCAAGGGCGCCAAAAGAAAACAGTGGCCAGGAAGGCAGCGGCGAAGTCTGCGGGCGATAAGGGGTGCCGGCAGCCGCGCATATGCGGAGCCCGGGAGAAGAAGGCAAGTCGGGTAGCCGTCCACGCAAACCCGGCATAGGCGTATACGGGGATGCCTGCACAACGAACGGGAAGAAGAAAACCCGAATCGGAAAAGGCACCTTGTCCCTGCATCAGTACTGGAACCGCTCAATACCGGTTCGGTGCTCGAATTGTGTCTGGGTGAACTACAGCGTCTACAAGTTCTCCAAAGAGGGCTGCCTGTTTCTTCCCCTGCCTATGTATGCTTGCTTGCCTTCCACCAGTACCAGCCTAAGCCCAGCCTTTTTTCGCGGGCTACGTTAATCTGCTTTATGCAGCCGACCGCCCCCACCGCCCCCGTTGCCGACCCGTTACGCGCCCTGGAAACGGTACCCGACTCGTACCTCGTGATTTCACCCGAGTTGCGTATTCTCACGGCCAGCAACGCTTATTTGGCGGACACCCTAAAACAGCGCGACGAGTTGGTGGGGCGCTACCTGTTTGACGCTTTTCCGGATAACCCGGCCGCGCCCGAGGCCCATGCCGTGCGCAACTTGCGCGCCTCGCTCGAACACGTCATCGCCACGGGACAGCCCCACCAGATGGACCTGCAACATTACGATGTGCTCGACCCGGAACGGCCGGGCCACTTTGTGGAACGCCACTGGCTTCCGCGGAATACGCCCGTGTTTGACGACCACGGGAAGCTCTGCTACATCATTCACAGTTCCATCAACGTGACGGAGGAGGTGCAGGCGCGGCGAGCAATGGTGCAGGCACAAGACCGGGAGCACGAGGCGCTGCTCGAAGCGGAGCGGGAACGGCAGCGGCTCAGCCAGCTCGTGTTGCAGGCGCCGGCAGCCATCTGCCTGCTCCAGGGCCCTTCGTTTGTGTACGAGCTCGTCAACCCCGGCTACCAGCAGCTGTTCGCCGGCCGCACGCTGCTGGGCAAACCGCTGCTGGAAGCGGTGCCCGAATTTCAGCACACCGCCGTGTGGGAGCGGCTGCAGGAGGTGTACCGCACGGGACAGTCCCACCAGGACCAAGAGGTGCCGATCGTCGTGGCCCCTACGGCGGAACGCGAGCCGGAAGTGGGGTATTTCAACCATACGTTTCAGGCGCGGTACAACGAGCACCAGCAGGTGGACGGCGTGTACGTCTTCGCCTTCGACGTAAGCGAGCAGGTGAAGGCCCGGCAGCAGGTGCAGGACCTCAACCAGCAGCTCACCCGCGTAAATGCCGACCTGGACAGCTTCGTGTACATGGCCGCGCACGACTTGAAAGGGCCCATCAACAACTTGGAGGGGCTCGTGGATGCACTACGCGAGGAGCTATCGAACCCGCCCGCCGCCGGCGCGGTGCTGCACATGATGCAGGAGGCCGTGATGCGCTTTCAGCGGACGCTCGAGCAGCTCAGCGAGGTGCTGCAGCTCCACCAAGCCCATGACCCGGTTGCCCCACCGGTGGAACTGGCGGCCGTGGTGGAGGACGTGCGCCAGGACCTGCTGCCCGCCTTGCAGCAACTGGGGGGCCAGCTGGAGGTGGATGCCGAAGCCTGCCCCGTGGTGGCCGTGCCCGCCAAGAGCCTGCGCTCGGTGCTCTACAACCTGCTCAGCAATGCCCTCAAATACCGCCACCCCGACCGGCCGCCGCACGTGCGCCTGACGTGCCGTACCCAAGACGGCTACTGGTGCCTCGCGGTGCAGGACAATGGACTAGGCCTGGAGGCCCGCCAGCAGGCCTCGTTGTTTGCCTTGTTCCGACGCTTCCACAATCACGTGGAAGGCTCGGGCTTGGGGCTGTACACGGTCAAGAAAATAGCGGAGAACCTGGGCGGTCGGGTCGAGGTGCGGAGCGAACCCGGCATGGGCTCCGAGTTCCGGGTGTATGTGCCCAGCCCAGCCCATTAGAAGGGCATCGCCTTGCAGATGCTCAAGATGATCAAAAGTCGGGGTGGAGTTCTTCAGAACTACGTTTCTCTACCTGACCGCCATTAAGCAAATAGTCGCACGCCTCAGGCCCACCAGGTGGAAAGTCCCAGCCAGGTAGACGGAGCCCCGGCCGCGAGTCGCCTAGCCCTGCTCTTGCTGGAGGCGTCTGCGGATCCGGCTTAACGATTCGGGTTGGATGCCTAGGTAGCTGGCCAGCTGGTATTGGGGCACGCGCTGCACCAGATCGGGGCGGGTCTTCAGCAGCCGCAGGTAGTGCTGCTGCGGCGAGAGGTTTTGGTAGCTGTCCAGCAAGGTTTGCGTATCGGCCAGCAGCGCGCTGCTGATCAACCGGCCCAAGGTTTCAAAGCGCGGGTACTGATCGAACAGGGCCTGGTTGCGTTCGGGGCTGCCGGTCATCAGCCAGCACTCCTCTTCGCAGACCAAGTAATGCGCGGCGGGCTGCCGCGTGGTGTAGCTCACCGTCAGGATGGGCTGGCCCTCGGTGTAAAATGCGGCGGTCTTCTCGTGACCATCCTGCAGGAAATAGCTTCGGACGTAGCCCTGCAGCACCAAGTAACACTCCTGGGCAACAGTGCCTTCCCGCAGCAGCACAGCGCCCTTGGGAAACTGCTGGATAAGTCCGTGCGCTACCACGGCACCGGCTTCCTCCGCCGTGAGGGGAAGGTAGCGGGCGAGCAGGCGCAGGACGTGGTCAGTCATCGACGGCATGGCCAAGGGAGGAATGGCTGCGAGGAGCAGCTGCCGGCAGGCGTGGGCACGAAGCTGGCCCAAGGAAGCAGCTAGCTGGGCTGGGCCAAAGGTACGGGTTGCCGAAGCCCTGCCAAGCAGGGAGCGGCGCGCAGGAGCCAGCACTGCGCGGGCAGCTGGGGAGCGGCCGCTGAGTGGTTCTTAACCCAAGTCAACGAACCCGGGCCAGGGTGCCTCCTAGTTTTGGCCCACCAACAAAACCCCACGCCCCTTCGCTGATGAAAGCGGTAATCTGCCCCCAATACGGCCCGCCCGAAGTCCTGCAGCTGACGCAGGTGGCCCGGCCCACGCCCCGGCCCGACGAACTCCTGATTCAGATCCGGGCAACCACCGTCACGGCGGCCGATTCCCGGGTCCGGAGCTTTACCGTCCCGCGGGCCTACTGGTTACCAGCTCGCCTGGCGTTGGGGTGGCGCAAGCCGCGCCAGCCCATTTTGGGCGTGGAGCTGGCAGGCGAAGTGGCCGCAGTCGGCCAGGACGTGCGCGGTTTCCGACCCGGCGACCGGGTCTTCGCCTCGACGTTGCCCGGTTTCGGCGCCTACGCCGAATACATCTGCCTGCCGGCCCGCGCGGCCATCAGCCCGATGCCGGTGAACAGCACCTTTGAGGAGGCCGCAGCCCTGCCGATCGGCGCCCGCACGGCTTTGCACTACTTGCGCCAGGCAGCAGTCAAGCCGGGGCAGCATGTGTTAATCTGCGGGGCCGCAGGCAGCGTGGGCTCGTATGCGGTGCAGCTTGCCCGCTACTTCGGAGCGGAGGTCACGGGGCTGTGCAGCGGCTCCAACGCTACGTGGGTACACGCCCTGGGCGCCGCCACAGTCATCGATTACACCGCCGCCGGTTACGCCCGGTACCTAAAGACTTACGACGTGGTGTTTGTGGCCGTTGACCGGTATTCGTTCACTTTCGGCGCCCGACTCCTGCGCCCGCAGGGCGCGTACGTGGACGTAACGGCACCCGTCAAAAGCCTGCCGATGTGGTGGGCCCGTCTGCGGGGCCGATGCCGCATCGTGGTGGGAGAACAGGTACCCGAATCAGCGCAGGACTTGCGTTTCCTGAAAGACTTGGTGGAAGCAGGCAGCCTCCGGCCGGTGATTGACCGACGCTACCCGATGGAGGACATTGTTGAAGCGCACCGGTACGTGGATCAAGGCCACAAGAAGGGCAACGTGGCCATTACGATTGGGTAGCATCGCGCTTGTTGGGTTCCGAGCCCCCTTTCCGCAGCCGGCCTTCGCGACCAGGCGTGCAGCACTTGGTCCGGTGCCGCCTCAAGTATCCACCAGCGTAGGCCGGTACTGGGCGCTGCCAGCGCCTAGTTGGAAACAAAAGAGCTAAACCGGGAGGGGCGCTTGTGCACTAGTCGAAACTTTCGAGAGCCGACACCTTCAAACGAAGTACACCCCAAGTTGTGCCCGTGCGAATGCGCACCAAACACGCATTTGCAGCCTACTGCTTAAGCTTTGTCGCACCCCATTAATTGTATTGTTGTGTGGACCACCCAGCGTGATTATCCAGCTACCAGGGCATAGGCGTCGGCCGATGCCCTGGCCTTCTGCTTCGGCGGGTACCTAAGCTGTTAAGAACCTATACTTTGAAAATCATACTTGAAGCATCCGCCCATGCCAAGTTGGTGAGGGGAATGCGGAGGCGGACGTAGGCGCCGGAGGTAGGAAAGGAGCCCATGTCCATGCCGCCGCCGAGCAGCGCCACATGGTCGCGGATGCTGCGCAGGCCGAGGCCGGAGGCCCTCGTCGGGTCGGACGTGAAGCCCACTCCGTTGTCCTCAGCGCGCAGCAGCACGTAGCCCGGCACCGTTTCCACGGTCAGATGCGCCTCGGTAGCCTGCGCGTGCTTGACGATGTTCTGCGCCAGCTCCTGCGCCATGCGGTACAAGGCCAGCTGCAGCGGCGGGGGCAACGTCTGCCCGTCCAGCTCCACGCTGCAACCGAAATGCAAGGATTTGCCGGTAAGCTTGTGGCAGATGTCGCAGAGGCTGGCTTCCAAGCCAAACTCAGTTAGCACCGTGGGCACCAACTCGTGCGAAATCACGCGGGTCTGCCGAATGGCATCGGCCAGCAGCTCGTGGGCGCGGGATAAGGCCGGCTCCGGCGCAATGGCCCGCAACTGGTCGAGCTGCAGCTTGGTGGCGTACAGAATTTGTCCCACGCCGTTGTGCAGGCCTTCGGCGATGCGCCGCCGTTCGGCTTCCTGCGCCGCCAGCACGGCGTTGAACATTGCCTGTTGTTGCTGGCGCTGCTGCTCCTTGGCCTGCCGGCGGGTGCTGATGTCCTGCACTACGCTGATGTACTGCTGCGGCCGCTGCTGGGCGTCGCGCTTAAACACCTTGCCGCTCGCCCGGTACCACAGCACTTGCTCGCCCTTGATGACGCGATACTCGAAGCCGCGCACCTCGTCGTCGGCAGCAGTCCGGAACCCCTCGATGAAGGCCCGCAGCCCCAACTGGTCGTCGGGATGGGCCCGGGCCAGAAGTTGCTCGTAGTCGAGCTGCAACGTTTCGCGGTAGCGGGCTTCGTCGCCTTTGTAGGCCGCGCGGTTCACGAAGACGGTGCGATTGACGGCAAAATCGAAGACCATGATGAAGTCCGGCGTGGCTTCCATAATCTGCTCGGCCAGCCGCTTGCTTTCCTGCGCTTGCTGCTCGGCCTGCTTCAGGGCAGTGATGTCGAGCATGGTCAGGATAAGCCCGTCACCATTGCGCACCGCGCTCAGGTCTACCCAATGCTCCTCGCTCGCGTGCGGGTAGCGGTACAGCACGCGACTGGCCTGGCCCGTTTCCACCACGCGGGCACAATCAGCAAACACCAGCTCTGCAAAGCCCGCATGTACCTCCCGCATCCGCCGGCCGCGTGCCTGCTCCGCGGGGAGCTGGTGCAGCGCTTCCGCCGCCTTATTGATGCCGCGGTACACGAAGTCGACCAGCTGCCCCTGCGCGTCGCGCACCGCCTCCACGATGCTGATGGCAGCGATGGAGCCGCTGAGCATTTGGTGAATGGTCGCGTTGGATTGCTGCAGCTGCAGATAAGACGCGTGGATGGCCTCCTCGGCCTGCTGGCGCTCCGTCACGTCCTGCACCAGCCCCAGCAGTTGCGCGGGCGTGCCGGCCGCATCGCAGATGACCGTTCCGTGGGCCTCCAGAATGCGCAGGGCACCATCTGGGTGGTAGATGCGGCGCAGGTAGTGGTAGGGGCGCCGGAGGCGCACGGCTTCGTCGAGCACTTTTCTTACCAAGGGCACGTCATCGGGGTGCGAGCGGGCATCGATAAAGGCCAGTGTAGGCTCAAACGCCTGCGGCTCCTCCCCGAGCAAACGAAACATTCCGTCGGAAAACCGAAAGCGCATCGTGGCCAGTTCGGCCTCGTAGCTGCCGGTGCGGGCTACCTCCTCCACCGCCAGCAGCAACTGGCTGGTTTGCTGCTGCGCGGCCTGGTGCTGCCAGGCCACCTGCTCAGCCTGCCGGCGGGTCGTGGCGTTTTCCCAGTACACCCACACGTGGCCATCGGGCGCGGGCGCCGTGCGCATGTTGATCCACTGCCGGGTGTGCGGCAGCCAGTAGTCGCCGCCGCCGACGGTACCGGGCTCGGTGGCGTGGGCCAGGGCCTGCAGCAGGCTCGGGGGCAACACGGCGGGCCGCACGGCCGCGGGCTGCCGCTGCAAGACAGCGGCGGCGGGCACGCCCCATAGAGCTTCGGCTTCGGCATTGAGCAGCGCTACGACGCCCTCGCTGGTCAGCACCAACACACCCCAGGGCATGGTCTGCACCAGGTGCGTCCAGTCCAGGGCCGAACCAGCTGCTGCACCCGTGACAGGGCGGGGCGCTGGAGGGGGCAAGTCAACGGATGTGCGGGAAGCAGGCATAGCAAGGTGAGATAAAACCCAACCCCCGACGGGGTGCTGCTCGCGCACCGGCACCGACCACGACGGCTTCGCAAGGGAGTAGGTTAGCCTACGCTGGAATATAGGCGTATTTGGCCACAGTATGCCCATGACGAACAGCGTAGGCAGAGGCTAGTTTGCAGCCACGCGAATGTATCCTACTCTGGAACAGTTCGCTTATGCCTTAGCACGGTCGACCTGTTACAGGACGCCGTCAATCGAATACTTCGTTCAGTTGAACCAAGGTCCGTGTGCAGCAGCAGAAAAGTCATTTCTACTGGGTACACTAACCTCAAACAACCGGTTGAGCTGCTTGGTTACGCCTCCCTTCGCTTCGGCTGCACTCAGCATGAAGTTTTAGCGGCTTTATGTCTACACGGCCTAGGCTAGCCGAGCAGATCTTAAGTTTTTCTACAAGGCGCAAATAATGATCAGCAGGTGCGGCTAGGTTGCGCCGAAACAGCGCTTGAAGTTGTCAGCCGACTTTCCAGCGCTGCGCGTTAGTGCCGGGGCTGCATTCGTACTGGCAGGACCGCATTACTGCCAGCTATGGTCAAACTTTCACCGACGCAGAGCCATTGCTCACAACTCGTATTCGCGCAGCAAACAGGTAAACGTGGAGCCTTGGTTAGGCTGACTCTCGACGCGGATATGCCCCCCGTTGCGCTGCACGATGTTCTGCACCAGATGCAGCCCCATGCCTCTGCCCCTGACTCGGGTGTTGAGGCGGGAAAACGGGCGAAACAGCTTGTGTCCATGCGCTGCCAGATCGATACCCAGCCCGTTGTCCTGCACCGACAGCAGCACCAAGTCTCCTTCGCGCCCGCTGCGCACCTGAATGCGTAGCGGCCGGCCGACAGCACGGTACTTCACGGCATTGCCGAGCAGGTTCCGCAGAATGCTGTGCAGGTAGCTGCGTACGTACACTAGTTCCGGCAAGGCGCTGAAATCGGCCTCTATGACCGCGCCGGCTTCCGCAAACTCGGCGTTGAGCTCGGCTTGTACCTGGGCGTACGCCTGTGCCAAATCCAGACGGTGGGCCCGCACCCGGAACGTGCTCTGCACCTCCAGCACTTCTACCAGGTCGGCAATCGTGCCTTGCAGCTTTTGCACCGATTCGTGCATGTGCTGGAGCAGTACTTCTCTTTCCGCTTCGGCGGCGGACTGGTGCACGAGCCTAAGCAGCGTGTTCAGGTTGCCCACCGGCCCTTGCAGGTCGTGCGCAGCGGTGTACAAGAAGTTTTCCAGGTGGCCGCTGACCCGTGCAAGCTGCTCACGCTGCCGGGCCAGCTCCGCTTCCGCCTGGGGAGGTAAGGCGGGGCGCACCACCGTGAGCAGGGCCGTTATTCGCCCTTCGGCCAGCATTGGCCATACTTCCAGCGTTGGGGGCAGGGCACCAGAAGCGTCGGCATCTGACGAGGCAAGCACTACCGCAGTGGCCTCACCAGAGCCGCGCACCTGCTTCAGAGCGGCCAACCAAACCGCACCGGCGTCTGAGCCTTGCGCTACCACCGCGGCTGTTTGCCCCAGTAGTGCCGCCCCGGGCTGCCCCAGCAGGCGCGCAAAGGCCTCAGTAGCGACGGTTAGGCGCAGCTCGGCATCGCAGCAAGCATGGGCATCGGGGAGGGAGGCAGGAGCCGCAGAGGAAATGGGAGCCATGAAGCGGCGGTAGGGCAACTCAGCGTTCAGCTTTGACGTGGTTGGGCTGGTCGTTGATGAGCAGCCAGTAGTGTACCACCTCAGCAATGGTGAGGGAGTATTTAACGAAGTTCATCGCCTTGATAATGTAGCTATTGGCACCCAGCCGGTACGCTTCCTTCATTTGGGCGATGGAAGTCGATATGGTAAGCACCACTATCGGAATAGTTTGCGTGACCGGATCGGTTTTGAGCGTAGCCAGCACATGCTCCCCCTTGATCTTGGGCAGGTCCATATCCAGCATGATCAGCAGGGGCAGCTCGTAGGACTGGTTTTGGTAGCGGCCCCGGCGCAGCAGATAGTCCAGGGCTTCTTCCCCGTCGTTGACGTGGTGGCACTGCAGGGCCGGCATTTTGGCACGTAGCGCCCGAAAGGTCAGTTCCGCGTCTTGCTCACTGTCTTCAATCAACAATATCTCGGGGCGGGGCGGAACCATGGCAGACGCATTAAGGGCAGTAGGAGGCACGCAAAACTAGGAAATCACATCGGTCGCGCTACCAAGTATTCCGGCCGACCGTATTTTCCTTGCCGCGTCCTTCAACTATTTATCACCCGTTACGGCTTCGGGGCGTACATGGGTTGCGGCAGCACTCATGGGCGCTCCGTTTCCCTGGCCCGGCTTGATTGAGCATGAAACCTTTGTCCTTGCGTCGCAGAGTGTACATCAGCTTTGCGGCGGCGGCCTTGCTGCTGGCCGTCACCAGCGCTTTTTTCGTGGTTAGCTCACGGCAGTACGCCGCTACGGTACTACAAGTCGAGCGTACCCAGGCCCACCTGCGCCAGCTCGAAACGGTACTCTCACTGGCCAAAGACGCCGAAACGGGGGAGCGAGGCTATGTCATCACGCGGCAAGAACGCTTTTTGGAGCCCTTCCGACTGGCCCAAATGTATCTGCTGCGCGAGCTGGGCGAGCTGGATGAGTTGATTGGGGGGGTGCCGTTTCATGCCGCGCGCCTGCGGCAGTTCCGGGCCCTGGCGGCCGAGCAGGCTCAGTTTCTGAGCGAAAACGTGGCCCTGGAGAGCCAGGGGCAGCACCGCGCCGTGGTGGCGCGCGTGTCGGCGGGTGAGGGCAAGCGCCTGCTGGACGCCATGCGCCGGCTGATAGCCCAAATGCAGGCTTATGAACGCCAGCAGCTGTCCGCTCAACTCGAGCAGGTGGAGGTGCGGGCCTGGCACAATAACGTCGCCACCCTGACCGGTTTGGCCGTATTGGTGGCCTTGTTCGGCTTGGCCGCCACCACCATTGCCCGCGACCTGCTGCGGCAGCAGGAACTGGAGGCCGAGCTGACCACCAAAAACCTGGAGCTGGGCACGCTCAACGCCACGCTGCAGCGGCTGCTCGACCGCCTGCACGAAGCCCAGCGGATTGCCCGGGTAGGCTCCTTTGACCTGAGCGCAGATGGGACGCAGTTCGCGGGCACTCCGGAGCTGTACCGCATCTACGGCTGGGACACCGTCAGGGCCGGGCAGCCCTCCATGGCCGACCTGTTCCGCGTGGCCGTTCACCCCGACGACCGGGCCCGCCTGCAGCGACAAATACAAGAGCTGACCCACGCCCCGGCGTCCTACTTCATGCAGTACCGCATTGTACTGCCCGACGGCGCGGTGCGCCACGTGGAAGCGCGCGGCCGGCCCGTGCGCGAAGGCGACACACTGCACTTCCAGGGCACGGTAATGGACGTGACCGACCGTGAACAAGCCGCTCAGCAGTTGCAGAAGCTCAACCAGCACCTGCAGGCCACCAACGACGAGCTGTCGGCGGCGCTGGAGGAGCTTTCGGCCGCCAGCCGCCGGATTCAGCAGTACAGCGCGGTGCTGGAGCAGCAAAACGAAGACCTGGAGGCCTTTTCGTACTCTGTATCGCACGATTTAAAGTCGCCCCTACGCTCGGTGCTCTCCTTCGGCAGCATTCTGGAAGACGAGTACGGCTCTGCCCTGGACGCCGAGGGCCGCCGGCTGCTCGACATCGTGCTGGACAGCGCCCGCGCCATGCACGAGCTCATCGAAGCCTTGCTGCAGTTTTCCCGGCTGGGCCGTACCGCCGTGCGCCCCGAGCTGGTCGACATGGACCAGCTGGTGTCACGGCTGCTGACCGAGTTCGAAGCGGGGCCGCACCCGCTGCCGGCGCTGGACCTGGCCCCACTGGGTACAGCCTGGGCCGACCGCCAGCTCATCCGGCAAGTGTGGTTTAACCTGCTCGGCAACGCCGTGAAGTTCGCCTCAGTCCAACCCCAGCCCCGCCTGCAGGTGCTCTGCCTCCGTACGCCGGTCGAAACCATTTATTCGGTAGCCGACAACGGCGTTGGTTTCGAACCGCGCCACGCTGGGGAACTGTTCGGGGTGTTCAAGCGCCTGCCTTCGGCCACGGGGTTTGCCGGCACCGGCGTGGGACTGGCCATTTGTCACCGCATCCTCTCCAATCACGGTGGCCGCATCTGGGCCGAAGGCTCGCCCGGCCAGGGAGCCACTTTTCACTTTGCACTGCCGGCCACCCCGGTCCCAGCTCCAGCCCAGCTGCCATGACGCCCCTCGACTTGCTGCACGTGGAAGACGATCCGCATTGCGTCGAGCTGATGCAGCGGGCGCTACGCCGGCTGCCCCACGCCCCTGCTTACCACGCCCTCCCCGACGGCGCGCAGGCCTTGGCCCTGCTGGCCGAGCGCCCCGTACTGCCCCGCCTGCTGCTGCTGGATCTGCGCCTGGCTACTGGCACCGGCCTAGAGCTGCTGGCCACCCTACGCACCGATGACCGGACCCGGCAACTACCAGTGGTCATGTTTACTTCGTCGCAGGAACAGCGCGACGTGGCGGAAGCCTACCGACTAGGAGCCAACAGCTACGTTGTGAAGCCTACGGAATACCGCCACTTTGTGGAGACGGTGGCGCAGCTAGTCGCCTACTGGTTCGGGGTCAACTACAGCAACTCCTGACATGCGGCCAGCGCCTGGCCACAGGATGGGCTGTACTCCAGCGGGGCGACACTAGCGTCAGGTCAAGCTGCGTTTGCCTGCTTTGCTTTCGGTCGACAGCTCGAAGTAACTCCATGCTACGCCGGGGCATCAACCCAGATTGAAAAGCCCTTGCTTAAGCCAGTCCATCAGCAAGATCCAGCTTGGGCTAGGCCAGTGTCTGGTTTTGCCGGCGAGGACCTTAGCATCAGCAAGGCAAGCCGTAAAAGCGCTAACTTGCACATCGTATGCTGTGCTTTTTTAGACTTTCTTCGATGCCTAAAGTGCCTGCTTCTACCGGTGCCTTCACCTAGCCCTAATCCGCCATCGTGCAGGCACCATCCGGGCTGAGCTGCCGGAAACGCCCGGCACCCGCGACACGCGCAAACCGGGTACCTGTACTAGCGGTGAGCCGCAAAAACTGGCACACCTGCCCAATGTATCAAAGAGCAAGCTGTTTGCCGGGGTGCGCTCCAAAGCAGTGGCAGACTTAGCTGCCGCTATGGTTGAAGCACCTGGCCAGCACTCCATTTAATTCTTTCCGCCCGTTTGTTCCGTCACCGAAGCCCCTACTTGGCTAGGGCACGGCGGTCCATCGGTTATCTTGCCTGGCTTAACAGCTACCTGCTTCGTGCTCCCAACTGCTTCCCTTACCGCCCTCTTTCACGCGCTGCCCGACGCCTCCTTGTTGTTGTCCGCGGACCTATGCATTGAGGCGGCCAGCGACTCTTACCTGGCCGTGACGCTTACCCGCCGGGAGCACCTGCTCGGTCGGCTTGTATTCGAAGCCTTTCCCGATAACCCTGCTACTCCTGAGGTCCGGGGCGTTGAGAACCTGCGGGCCTCGCTGCGGCATGTGCTGGAGACCGGGCAACCCCACGAGATGGCCCTGCTGCGCTACGACGTGCCCGATCGAGCCCGTCCAAATCAGTTCGTGGAGCGCTACTGGCTGTCGCGCAATGTACCCGTACTTGACGAGGAGGGGCGGGTAAGCCACATTCTGCACGTAACGACCGATGTTACCCAAACAGTGGTTGGCGAAGCTCGGCTGCGCGCCAGCCAGCGCGCCGAGCTTCGCTCGCTGGCCGAGGCCGAAGCCCAACGTGCCCGGCTGCACGCCCTCATCACGCAAGCGCCGGCCATCATTGCCAGCTTGGTGGGGCCGACGCTCGAAGTGGAACTGGCCAACGAGGGCTTTCAAAGCATGCTTGGCCACCGTGCGCTGGTAGGTAAGCCCTACCGGGAAGTCGTTCCGGAATTTGCGGACCAGCCGTTCTTCACGCTGCTGGACGAAGTTTACCGCACCGGCGAGACGTACTACGGCAACGAGCAGTTGGCCTATATCGACCGGACCAACTCAGGCAAGCGGGAAGCCTTCTATTTTAATTTTATCTTCCAGGCTACCCGCGATGCGGCAGGCCAGGTGGCGGGCATCCTCATCTTTGCTTACGACGTTACGGAGCAGGTGCTGGCCCGGCGCCGGGTGCAAGATCTGAATGATGAACTGCTGGCTGCCAACGAGCAGGTTCAGGCCAGCAATATCCAATTGCTCAATGCCCAGCAGCAATTGCTGCAGCTCAACCAGGAACTTGAAGCGCGCGTGGTCGAGCGTACCCGGGCTCAGGCGCAGGCCCAACAGGAGGCCGATCAGCAGCGTCAGCGTCTGGAGCGCCTGTTTATGCAGGCTCCGGCCGCCATTTGCATGCTCAGCGGGCCGGACCTGGTGTACGAGTTGGTAAATCCGGGCTACCAGCAGTTGTTTCCCGGCCGCGCCCTGCAAGGAAAACCGCTACTCGAAGCATTGCCCGAACTCACCGACCAACCCGTGTGGCACACCCTGCAGCACGTATACCGGACAGGCGAGACGCACCAGGAAACGGGCATCCGTATTCCGGTGGCCCCCTATGAGGGCGCCCCGCTGCAGGATTACTACTTCAACTACATCCAGCAGGCCCGCTACGACGAGCAGGGCCGCATCGATGGAGTGGTTGTGTTCACCTTCGACGTGACCGAGCAGGTACGCTCTCAGCAGGCCAGCGCGGCCACTGCTCACCAGCTACGCATTATCACCGACGCGCTGCCGGTGCTCATCGGCTACCTCGACCACGAGGAGCGGTACCGCTTTGCCAACCACGCCTACAAGGCTTGGTTTGATCAGGAACCGGAAACCTTGCTGGGACGGCCCGTGCGCGAGGTAGTAGGCGAAATGGCCTACGCCGGCGTCCAGCGCTACATCGCCCGGGCCTTGGCCGGGGAGCGGCTGGATTTCACCGCCCAAATGCCTTACCGTGAGGGTTTCACCAAGCACATCCATACCAGCTACGTGCCCGACGTGCGCGATGGAAAGGTGATAGGCTTCTACACACTGGTTTCGGATGTGACGCAGCAGGTGCTGGCCCGCGAGCAGGAACAGGCCCTGAACGAGGAACTGGCCGCCATCAACGAAGAGCTGGAAGCTTCCAACGAGGAGCTGCGCGCCCACCACATCGAGCTGGTGCGCACGCAGGAAGCCCTGCTGGAGGCGGCTGAGCGCCGGGCCGAGGAGCGCGAAACCTTCTACCAGATCTTCGAGCAGACACCGGCCCTGATTGCGCTGCTGAGTGGGCCCGAGCACCGCTACGAATACGTGAATCAGGCGTACCAGGCGCTGTTCCCCGGGCGTCAGCTCGTCGGCCTGACCTTGGCTGAGGCCCTGCCCGAAACCGTGGAGCAAGGCTTTCTGGCCCTCATGAACAACGTCTACCACTCGGGTGAAACCTTCTACGGCAATGAGTTGCGCTTAACCGTTGCGCAAGCCGATGGCCAGCCCGACCGGGACCTGTACTTCACCTTCACCTACCAAACGTACCAGGAAAACGGGGCCGTTGCCGGGGTTACCATTTTTGCCTTTGAAGTCACGGATCAGGTACTGGCCCGGCAAGCCCGCGAACAGGAACGGCAGCGGTTGCTAGGCCTGTTTACGCAGGCTCCGGCCGGCATCTGCATTCTGGCCGGGCCCGAGCTAGTATTTGATTTCATCAACCCCAGCTACCAGCTGCTGCTGCCAGGCCGGGACCTGCTGGGGCGGCCCATCTTCGAGGCGCTGCCCGAAATCGAGGGCACTCCCGTTGCGGCGATGCTGCGCGGGGTGTACGCCACCGGGCAGACGCACGAAGAACAGGCCTTGCACATTCGGGTAGCCCGGCCCACAGACGGGGCCCTGGAAGACCGCTACTTCACCTTTGTGTACCAGGCCCGCCGCGACGAACGAGGCGAAGTAGACGGCATTCTGGCGTTTGTATTCGAAGTTACGGCGCATCAGCAGGCCATTGCCGCTGTGCGCGAAAGTGAGTCGCGCTTCCGCATCATGGCCGATGCGGCGCCCAACCAAGTGTGGGCCGTGAACCCGGATACCACCATTCGATACGCCAACCAGGCTTTCCTGGACTTTGTGGGGGTGAGTCTGGAGCAGTACGTGGCCACGGGCTGGTCGGCTTACCTGCCTCCGGAAGAAGTGGACCTAGCCCACCGTACCCTGTCAGAGGCCATCCGCACCCGCTCGCTGTACACGCTGGAGCACCGCATGCGCCGCCACGACGGCGAGTACCGCTGGCTGCTGGCGCAAGGAGCCCCCAGCTTCTACCCCAACGGCGAGCTGTACGGCTACGTGGGCTCGGCCATCGACATCACGGAGCTCAAGCAAGCCAACGAGCGGCTCACGCGCACCAACCAGGACCTGGACAACTTCGTGTACGCCGCCTCCCACGACCTGAAGCAGCCCGTCAACAACCTGGCCGGTTTATTCCAGGAGGTACGCCGCAGTGCCACCTTTGTCGCTCCGGAAGAAGAGCAGCTGCTCGTGCCCATGGTGCAGGAGGCCTTGCAACAGCTGAGCGTCACCATCGACGACCTGGCTGCACTGGGCCAGGCCCAGCAACTGAGCCAGGCACCCGAGGAGCTTGTCTCCCTGGCCGACCTCACGGAAGAAGTGATAGGAACGCTGGAACCGCAGATACAGGCGGCCCAGGCGCTCATCACCACCGACTTTCAGGCGCGGCCAGCCCTGTCTTTTGCCCGCGCCAACCTGCGCACCATCCTGCTCAACCTGCTGGGCAACTCGCTTAAGTACGCCAACCCGGCGCGGCCGGCGCGCATCCACGTTTCGGTGTGGGTGGAACGGGGCCAGTCTGTGCTGGAGGTTAAGGACAACGGCCTGGGCTTCGATGCCGCTAAGCACGGCGCGGAGTTGTTTCAGCTCTTCCGACGGCTGCACACGCACACGGTTGGAACCGGTGTCGGGCTCTATTTGGTTAACCGCATCGTGGAAGCTAGCGGCGGCTCAATCGAGGTAAACAGCCAGCCGGACGAGGGTGCTACCTTCCGGATTCGGTTAGGGTCGGCCTAACGAGGCTGACCCGGAGCCGGCTTTTTACGAATAAGCCTGGCGTGGTGGCGTAGCGGCTGGCTCGCCCACTCCGCCGCGCCTTACGTACCACGGGTTGTGCAGCCGCCTCCGCCGGCTCAAGTTTTTCACAGGTTTACCGATTTCCAGTTTGTCCCCTATGCCTGCTTCGCCGGTACCTGCTCCGCTTCGCTCCTTGCCTGCCGATGCCCTGCTGGGCGACCTGCTGGCGGTGTCGATGACCGGCGTTATCTATTACACGCCCATTTACGACCCGCAGGGCTCGGGCGACATCGTGGACTTCCGCTTCGAGTACCTCAACCCGGCGGCCCAGCGCATGATGGGCATGCCCGCGGTGCCCGCTGTCACGCACAATGAGCAGTGGCCCCACAGCCG